>JAUNWT010000087.1 GCA_030540195.1 Bacillota bacterium
TTGTTCTGGATATAAAGAAACACCTAACATGACTTTTTCCATAAAAAATCCTCCTCATGTCCGTTATTATATCATGTATATACAAGCTTCGCAATAAAAATGTATACGTTTACAAGCTATATGCAGAGATTACTATTTTTACAAAATAATTCAATAATCAAAAATTATTTTTTAGAAATTGCTATATTTTTATAGAATACTTCATAAATTATGATAGACTATGGAATTGGATAAAGAATATTTCTCAATCCAACAGTAATGAATACTTTTAAAATTTTTTTCAATTCTTTATCCTCGTATGCTCTAGACAGGAAATTTAGTCCTGCTTTTTTATAATCATTTAGTAATCAAATAATCTAAGTAAAAAAAGCAACATCTACCAAAAAGATAGTATTGTTGCTTTTTACTTATTTGAAACCATTTATACTAAGAGCTTATTTAGATGACATCTTTTCACTCATTTGTTGACTACTGATAACAGAAATAAATTCAAATTAAGTTACATCATTCCAATTGGATGCCCATTCATGTAATAATTCTAAGTTTTCTGCTTCATTAACTTGATAACATGTATTGCCATCTTCAGAAATCCAGCTATTTACACAGCTAACACCTTTTGGCATCATTCTTCCCTTTTTATGAAATTTTTTATAAACTTCTTCTTTGTCTTTATACCTTTCAATTACCATGTATAGCATACATGGTTCCTTCTTTTTTTATAAGCATATTACAAACTTCTACTATAATACAATATAATAAGAATATTTGATGGATAGTACTATTCCAGTATCATATAAATTTATTTTTTCTACCTTAACCTATAATTATTTTTCAAACAAAAAAGGTTTAAAGAAATTTTAATTTTTTGTCATTTTTCTTTAAACCAATTAATTATTTACTAATACGTTTGATTATTCAAAATTTACAGTCACATTTTCAAAGTTGATTTTTGAAGGATTTCCTGTTTTTTCATTTACATCCTTATATGATTTCAAATCTAAAGATCCTTCTTTGATTTTTTTATCTACAGCTTCATGATCTTCTTTAGAGAAGTTTTTAAATAATCCTGGATAAACAATTTCTCCTGAATTTTTTAAAGTGATTGTTTTTCCACCTTGAAATTTATCTTCCTTATAAGCTTTTAAAGCTTCCATTGTAGCACCTTTTACATCTTTTAATGCTGAAGTGATAACAGTATTAGAATCTCCACTTTGATCAGTGTCTACACCAATTGTATATTTTCCTGATTCTTGTGCAGCCGCAAAGATTGAATTACAAATTTGTCCACCGCATGAGAAGATAACTTCAGTTCCTCCTGCATACCATGAAGAAGCCTTAGACTTAACGTCTGGCGATTCAGAGAATGTTCCTGTATATGTATAGTTGACATCTACTTTTACATTCATTTCTTTAGCAGCATCACTTGCACCTTGAAGATATCCTACACCAAAGTTTTCAACAGCTGGTAAAGCTTGACCACCCATATAACCTAATTTAGTGTAGCCTTCTTTTACAGCTGCGTATCCAGCAAGATATCCAGATTCTTGTTCAGCAAACATGTAACTTACTGTATTATCTGCTACTTTTGTTTCTCCACTACCATCTTTTTGTGGTTCAAAGTCAATTGTAACAAATTTTACATCTGGATATTTTTCTTGAGCTTGATAAGCTGCACCTGAAAAAGCAAAACCAGGAGTGACAATTACTTTAGCTCCATTATCAACTGCATCATCGATTGTAGATACCAAGCCAGCTTGATCCGTATCTTTTGGAACATAATATTTATAAGTAATATCATTTTTATCCCCAAATTCCTTAACACCATCATAAGCAGTTTGGTTGAATGATTTATCAGTAACTGATCCTGTATCTGTGATCATCGCAATTTCATAAGTTCCATCGCCACCACTTGTACATCCAGTAACTCCAAAAATCATCCCTAAACATAAAACACTTGCGATTAATTTTTTCATATTCTTCCTCCATCAAATTTTTCCTAAAAGATTATACCATTATCTAATTAATTTGAAAATAAGAATTGTATTTTTTTCGATTATTTCACTATTTTTACAAAAAAGAGCAATTATAATATTTCATTCTTATTTCAGGCAATGATATTTGGAAACACTTTTTAAACGTTATATTTTTAATACATGTAGTAAAAACAGATTTCTTTTGTTTTATGATACATGCTTTTTCATTACTTTGATATCATGTCATAGTTATCTAAATATTTAGAAAGTAAAAAAGATGATACCCAACATCACCTAATGTTATTTATCATCCTTTGTTAAAAAATATGAATATATAATAATTGGTGGACTTATAAAACTCAATACTTCTAATACTAAAAATGATTTTTCTTAAAAATCATTTTTATAACATTCTATCGTTCCTATTAATCACTCAATAATTTTTCTAGAGACTATATAATCCATCCCTCTATATCTTCAACTATTGCAAATTTTTCAAACGCTTTTTTTCCTTCTTCTAATAATGTTTCAAGACAAATATCATTTTCAAAACAATAAACAACTACTAGAACATCCTTTGTTGAATTTATAACCATTGATCGTGTTGAATCAGACATTGAAGAACCAAAAGCCCCCTGATTATCTACTAAAACAAGTATATTTCTCATATCTAGATATTTTTTGCCAATTCCATCATAGCCTTCACCTTGTTCTGCCTTTTTCAATTGAATTGTTCCATCAACTTTATTAAGATCATATGAGCCTACTGACAACCCACTTTTAATTGATATAAGATTATTAACATCAACAATAGAATTAATATGATATAAATCATCTCCTCGACGAATGCGACGAAGAAGTGCCTCAGAAGATACCCTATATCTCCCTGGACCTCTTCCAAATGCTTTATATGCCAAACGGCTGCCTCTTACACCGGATATTTCACTCCATTGTTTTCCTTCAATTTCTTTTTTCACATTAGGTATAACTTCTGTGTTCATATATAACCAAAACTGTTCATTTGAACTTTCAATATTCGTCTTAAAACGAAGCAATCCCAATCTTATTTCAGGATAAATATCAAATAATTTTTGATCAATTATAACATCGTATTTCATAAAAAATCCCTTTGCATTTTTCCTTATGTATTTTTTCTAATTAATATATCAAAAAAATCATCAGTTACAATAAATTCAATTTCAATTAATTGCTAAAAAATGATTTTATATTTTTTATATCAAAGAATACAAATGTCACTACATAAATCAAAACCATTATCTAGCTAATTCTTAAAGATATTCAGCATTGTTTTTCAAAAAATAATATTGATGATATTTCAAAGAAACAATAACTGTCAAAAATTCCGCTACAGGTACAGCAAGCCAAGTCCCTGTTACTTTTAAAATCATCGATAAAATAATAATTGATCCACCAGTAAATAAAAACATTCTACAAAACGAAATAATAGCTGACACTTTTCCATTAAAAAGTGCTGTAAAGAATCCTGAAGAAGCTATATTAAAACCACTGAATAAAAAATTAAAAACGAAGATTTTAAATGCATTTTTGTAATTTGATAAGTTTCTTGATCTTGAGTAAAGATTCCTACAAGAAATTGCATAGATAATAAAGAAATAATTGTTAAAACAAAAGATGAAACAATAACAAAGATAAATGATGTTTTATAAATCATCTTTAATTCATCTTTTTGCTTTGCACCATATTTATAACCTATAATTGGACTAATACCTGTTGAAAATCCTAAATAAAAGGCATTAAATAAAAACTCAACATATAATAAAATTGTAATAGCAGCAACACCTTTTTCACCAATAAAATGCATTAAAACAATATTAAATAAAAATGTCATAACTGCTCCAGATAATTGTGAAACCATCTCTGACATTCCATTATAACAAGCTTCCTTTAATAAAGAAAAATTAATCTTAAATTTAACAAAATACAAATCATCTTGATTAAAAAAGAAGAAATAAAGACCGATAATTGTTGGAATTATTTGCCCCATTCCAGTTGCAAGAGCTGCTCCTTGAATGCCTAAATGTAACTTTAAAATAAAAAAAACATCTAAAAATACATTTGTGATTCCTGAAATTACTGATAATGCTAACCCTAAAGAAGGGCGATTTGCTGTAACAAAATATGATTGAAATAAAGTTTGTAAAATTGTAGCCGGTGCAAAGAGCATCATAATTGATAGATATTGATTGCAATTCATTAATAACTTTTCACTAGCTCCTAATAATAAGGATAACTTTGGAAGATGAATTTTTACAAAAGCCATTGAAATAATTCCTAATATAAAACCTACGAAAACAAACATTGGTACTACGTCAAGAAAAAGTACCAGTTAAACTGAAATATTTCATTTAGTTTAACTGTTTTTTTGCATAACTTCTTTCATACTGATTTGGACTTTGATAATTGCAGTGACTATGTATCAAGTTTCTGTTCGTACGTTCGAAAGAATCATTACACCACTTTCTTCATCCTTGCCATCACTAACAACAATTTGTAGTTCATTACACTTGTCGGTAAATACCTGTGGTTAGTTTATCTCCAACTGAATTAGTACCATGCACAGTACACATACAAAAAGAGATAGCTTTCGCTATCCCTTAAGCTCCTCCACTGTTGACACGGAGCGTTTTTAGATTTCTTATTCGACACCAATAAAATACCACAATTTTTCAACTGATTTATAACATCTTTTATTTTTAAAATTTATCAAATCTATTGAAATATCGTGATATTTTAAATTGTATAAAAGTTAACTGGCTGTTTCCCTTTTTAATTTTCTAATTTTTTAAACGACAAATAAACTATTTTTGAGCCATTTTTTAGTATTTTTTTGCTTTTTAAGCTTTATTTTTAGGCTTAGTCCATAAGATATCGTTTAAAGGACTTGAATACAAATGTTCCATTGTTTTTGGATAATTTATATAATATCTTTTCCCTAATCTGAAATAATAAACCTTTTCTTCTTTGATCAACTTTCTTACCGTCGCATAGTGTATTCCTGTTGCTTCAGCAAATTCATTAACTGTCATTACTTCTTTTTTTTCATGTGTTTCCATTTTTGTTTCCTTCTTTCTTATTTATTTTACAAACACATTCTATCTACTATAATTAACTTTCACAAATGTACAAATTTATTTATATTTGTTTAATTTTCTTTTTAATTGAATCAACGATTGATGAATAGATTTTCTTATAGCACTTTCACTTACTTTTTCTTTTAAAGCAATTTCCTCTATACTTTCATTATTAAGATAATAAGAAATCACTCTTCTTTTTTGTTTGGGTGTTAATGCTTCTAAAGATTTGTAGAGATTTTCTATTAAATAATCTTTTTTTAACTGATCATTAATCGTTGTTCTATCTTCTAACTCATATAAATAATCTTGTTTTATTTCAATAGTTTCCTTATTTACATATACAATAGTAAACATATTATTATCCTTTATATAGCTCATGTTAATTATTTAAAAAATTTCAATATTAACAACTACATTGCCAATGCAGTTCACTTGTTGAATAACAAACAGGTTTCTTTTTTGTTTTATCCTGTATGATTCCTAAACCTGCGACGCTTCTAACGCTCGGATTAAGGCTAATCATGAGTATCATTATTTCAGATTGTATATTAATCTTGGACATGTATTAATATTGTCTTTATTCACTTTTCAAGGTTCTCTCTAGGATTATTTCAATCCCTTCACTATACTGATAAAACTATTAAGTTTCGTGCATCATTTTCAATAATTTTTTTAATTTTTTTTAATGCTTATATTTTTAGCAATTTTCATACTTAAATCTTCTTCTAAAGACAGTTCCATGTTTTAAATTATTTTGCTGTAGAATTTTTCCATATATAAGTTAAACAAAAAAAGAACAATGCTTCAGTTATACTGTCGCATTGTCTTTTTTCTATTTATGGATATTTATTTTATTTTGTTATAATGCCTTTTCGTTTGGTAGCATTATTATATTATTGGTTGTAATTCTTTTAGAATAACATTATTTAAGTATTTCTTTTAAAAGATTATTAGATTTTTCAAATTTAATATCTAGGTAAACTTTTGTAATTTTGAATGAACTATTTTCGTTAAATACCTGCTAATCCAGCAAAATCAGTTTATGATTTATAATCATTAACTCTAATAAAACCAATTTTTCAGGGTTTATTT
Source organism: Bacillota bacterium (assembly GCA_030540195.1). Classification (GTDB taxonomy): domain Bacteria; phylum Bacillota_I; class Bacilli_A; order Erysipelotrichales; family Coprobacillaceae; genus Faecalibacillus. The sequence continues at coordinate 6,182 of JAUNWT010000087.1, forward strand.
TTCTAATGATTCGTTGCTTTTATAATAATTCCTTAATCCGAGCATTCATTTTATCTTATAAAACTTATTATGCTCATCAAATATTCATGTATATCAACACAATTAGCATATAAAACCCTTTTTAGCCTTATAAACCTCTAATAATATTCAAATAATCTTGTCTTTGATCAACAAAAGCATAAATAATAACTTCTTTTCTTTCTTCATTAACTTTGTAAAATGCTAAATTCTTTTCTAATATTAGAACTCTGTAACCTTGTCTTTTTAACACTGCATATCTAGGTACCGTTCCAATATAGGGATTATCTTCTAAAAGTGAGATAGTGTTTTCAATATAATCTAACTTTTCTAAAGCAAATTCATTACCAAAATGATTTGCTAAATACAAGACAGTATGTCTGATTCCTTCATCTGCCTTATCTGTTCGAATAATACTATATTTCATATTACTTACCTTTTAATATCATTCTTAAATCATCAAATGTTTCATTTATAGGAGCAACTCGCCCATTTTTAACGTCATCTTCAGCTTCAGCAAGCGTTTCTAATAATTCAATATGAGCCTTCATATTTTGATATTCTTCAAAAGAAAGAGATACAGTATCTCCCTTACCATGTACAGTAATGATTACCGCTTCTTTATCTTCTCTGCATTGTTTTGAAATTTCATTATAATGATTTCTTAAATCCGCGGATGGTCTAATAGTTTCTCTTAAGTTTGCCATAAAAATCCCTCCTATATCATCATAGACAAATTATATCATTTAATGTCTATATATTCAATGTGATATTGAGTAACAATTCTTTCTTTTTTGTCTTACTATTTATACCTTAATCTTAATAGTTGATCCATTCTCTTGTTTAAATTGCCTCTTTAAATATTCTGGCGAAATGTCTATATATTCAGCAATTGATTTTCAAATTTCTAGAATGAAATTTAATATAAAGAATAGAATTTTGTACATCATTACCAATAATTTTTTTATACTTTTTCAATGCCTAAACTGATAGCAATTTTATTATCAATATTTTTTAAATCTTTTGAATTTAATTTTCCTATGTATCTTAATATTCTGTTCTTATCAATGACTCTAATTTGTTCAAATAAAACAACTGATTTCCTATCCAAAGCGTAATCTATCGTAAAGTGAGTAGGAATCCGCTTTTTTGTATAAATGTTGCTTGTTATAGGAGCAACTATTGTTGTTGTACTGAATTTATTTCCTTTATCATTTTGGATTACCAATACTGGTCTTATTCCACCTTGCTCACATCCCTCAAAGGGATTCAAATCGGCAATATACAATTCTCCCCTGCAAATGTTATCTATCATAATTTTTCACCTCCTATATTTCAGTGAAAAATGTTTATTTTCGTGCACATAATCATAATGTATTTACATATTTTCCCTTAATAAAGGGTTATTTTCCCATAGGTATTCCTATTTTTTAAATTTCTAATAGAATAAATTAATTACATTGAAAAATTAATGCACATTTTTTGTTTTTTTCCTTTGTATTATAGGAGGAAAAAAACATGATAAAATCACACAAAGATGAAATAAAAGAAAAAAGTATAGATTTACATAGGTATTACCCTGATAAGTATAAAAAAAACACATATTATGATGTTCCAGAAGAAGTGGCAAATTTACTAGAAAATGAAAGAAAGAAAGAAAATTGTTCAATAAGTCAATATAGGTATTATGTAAAATACACCTTAGATCTAAATGATTATATTTCACGTACATATTTATTAACAAATAATTCACCTGAGACAATATTAAAAAAATTAGAAGAATCAGATGAGAAGAAAATAAACGAAGATATACAAAATAAAAATGTTGAAATTATATACTGCATTCTAGATGAATTAAATCCTATAGCTAAAAAAAGATTTCTTGAATATGCATTAGAAGGCAAAAAGATTGTGGAAATAGCAAAAGAAGAAAATGTAAATCATAGTTCAATAAGCAGATCACTAAAACATACGAGAAAAACAATTATAAAAAAATTAGATATAAAAAATTTTGAAAATCGGCTATTACATATGGGAATTATTATTTATTTAAAAAAATAAATTTTAAAAAGCGCTTCATATAATTGAAGTGCTTTGTTGTTTCTATTCAATTCTCAGTTTTATATTACTTATAAACTCCCAAGTATCTCGTCTAATTATAATATTACTCCCTTTTTATAAAAGTGTGTCTAATGCAAAAACCCTTATAATTATTCGCTTTTACCACTTTTATTCATTTTCTATTCATTTTCCACTAATGGGGAGCTTATTTTTTACTAAGTTGTCGTGCGATTTATTAGAATGGAATTTTTGAAAGATCCAGCACCTTGAATGGGCTGGCTCTTTCAATGTCACCTGTAATTGACAAACTGGAATTTATTGAACTTCTTTCCTATGATTTAAGTGTATTCCTATATGTCCTATTCCTAATATAATACTTGAAAAAATAAGAAATATATTTTTTCCATATACACCTAACAATAAAAATGCTAATACTGGCAATGTAGCACCTGCAACTGGTATTCCTAATATACTACTATACATATCTTTCATTGTTTTATTACTTTTAAAATATCTTATCCAATATATTTCATATAATATCATTAAAAGAAGTGCTATAAATAATATTGTAGACCAATATGAAATATTGTTAATATTAAAATCTGTGAACATTAGTGCTAAACAAGTATTGCCAACTTCTCCTATTCTTTCTAATGCCAATAAAATTTTGTTTTCATTTTTCTCGTATTTTTCGTAATCTTTTGGCTTATTTTTACTCCATATAATATTTGGAATCATAAGCATAAGTAAAAATATTAAACCTATATATGAAAATCCTAAATTCATCTTAATCTCCCTTACAAATTACAATTTAGTGATTTGTTAGATAAACTGGAATTTGTAACTCTATTGTTCCAACATAATAGTCTCTTCGTGTGTCCGAACATCCTCTGTGGCCGGATAAACAGAAAAAAATGCAATATTCATAACTATAAGAATAATACATACGGCAATGATTACTGCAAACGCTATTCCTATCGTTTTCCATATTCTCTTACTTTGACGATTTTTGACTGCCATCTGCTCGGCAATATGTGCTAGTTGCTCTGCATAAGCATTCTGTTTTTCTTCTGTTGTTTGCGCATCACTATCTGCCTTTACTCCAAGTAACTGACTTGTTTGAACCTCTAATACATCTGCTAATTTTACAAGTACTTCAGCATCTGGAACCGAATAGTTTTTTTCCCATTTTGAAATAGTCTGTCTTGTCACATGAAGTCTGTTGGCAACCTCTTCCTGTGTATATCCTTTTTTTTGTCGATAAGTTTTTATATTTTCACCAAGCATCTCTAGTTGCTCCTTTCGTTTGATAAAACTAGTATACTGATTAGCCCTCAATACATCAAGCAACGCAAATTAACATTCATGCAACGCCCAATATTACAAGGATTCAT
>JAUNWT010000008.1 GCA_030540195.1 Bacillota bacterium
CAATAGGTTCAGCCCCTTATTTAGTTATCTAACTGTAAAAGACGGGATTATAACATAAGGAGTATTCTATGAAAAAATTTCTTTTAAAAATAATCATTATTTTCTTAATTATTGTTACTGGGTTTGGTGGCTATTATGGTTATTTAGGCTATCAAATCTATCAAGATAAAATAGAAGAACAATCTTTATCCAAAAGAGTCAATCAACTAAAGAGTAAAGAAGATTATGTTACACTTGATCAAATTTCACCCATTTATAAAGAAGCGGTTTTAGAAAGTGAAAATCGTCGTTTTTATCAACATGGTCCTGTAGATTATTATGGTTTAGCTCGTGCCATGTTTACAAATATTACAACCTTTTCTTTTAAAGAGGGTGGTTCAACCATCACTCAACAACTTTCAAAAAATCTATGTCTTTCTTTTGAAAAAGATCTTTCTCGTAAATTTGCGGAAGTCTTTATCGCTAGAGATTTAGAAGAAATGTACAGTAAAGATGACATATTAGAGATGTATTTAAATATTACATATTTAGGTGAAGGAAATTACGGGATTCAAGCTGCAAGTCAATATTATTATCATATTGATGCTATTGATTTAAACAAGCAACAAAGTGATGTACTGGTTAGAACTTTAAAAAGACCAAGTATTTATAATCCTTCTAAGATAAATTAAAAGACAGCAAATTAAGCTGCCTTTTTTTCTAAACATTTTTCACAGATACCAGACATATTGATGTCAATAACATCAATATGATGCTTATAAGTTTGTTCAAATTGTTTGATGATTTTTTCGTCATTGTTATCAAGGTCATAAATGGTTTGACAACAGTTACACATAAAATGCATGTGTGGTTGAATATTACCATCATAATGAACCATAGTATCTCCTAAATCAAGTTTTTTGATTTGTTTTGTTTCAACAAGTTGATTTAAGTTACGATAAACCGTTCCTAAACTTAAATGAGGATAATCTACTTTTAAATCTTGATAAATCATTTCTGCCGTAGGATGGTCATATCTATGTTTTAAATTGTTGAAAATGAGCTCTCTTTGTTTAGAGTATCGAATCTTAATTTCTTTCAAAATTTTCTCCTAATAGTAATGGTTACTATTATTATAAATAAATACCATATATCTGTCAAATCAATCCAAATTGAAGAAAAAGTAAACAAAGAATAAAGGAAAGAATTCCATGATAGAGACGAGAAAGAAAATATTTTTTAAAAGAATAGGGAATAGCTTCTAAGAGATTATCAGCTTGCATCATAACGGAAAAACCACTAAAAGAGAGAAAGAAACATACAAAAGGAAGCATTTTTTTAGACTGATGAATGATCTTTAAAGAGCCACTACTAAATTCTAAAATTCCTTTAAGATAATCAAAAGAAAATTGAGGAAAAACATCTTGTAAAAAAGAAACAAGAAATTGGAAAATCAACATATATCCTAAAATAAAGAGAAATGCATAAACACTGGAAAGAACACTTTTTTTAAAGGCTTTTACAAAAGAAAGATGGGGTTGTTTTAGAGTTTGAAGGACTTGTTTAAAAGTAAGTTTTTTTTGAGGGTGATGATAAAAGGAAGCGAGTATAAGACTTGGCAAAAGATGACAAATAAAAATCAAAAGAGAATAGGGTGTATTTAAGGAAACAAAAATAAAAGAAATAGAACTAAAAGAAGCAATGGATAAAAGGTGTTGAAGTTCTTCAAGATCGATATAATTTAATTCATAAGCTTCTTTAATGATTTTTACATTGGTTGGATAGCCACAAAAAAAGGAAACAAAATAAAGAGAGGACATCATTGGTGTTAAAGAAAATAAAGCATAAAATGGTTTTTGGAGAAAATAAGCAAGAATGTCTAAAATACCTAAATTTAAACAAAGAGAAACAAGAATCATAAAAGGAAGTAAAGAAGGTAATAGATTTTTAAAGACAATGGTAATGACATCATGGCTGACATCAACAATCGTTGACATATGAAAAAAAGAAAAGAGAGTTAAAAATGTGACAAAGAGTAAAGTAAAATAGTCATTATATCTTTTCATAGAGGCTCCTAATTGGTAGAATACTTAAAGAGGTGAAAGAATGAAAGCAATCTTAGTATTAACATCAACAAATTCTTTTTTTGAAGAAGAACTTAAATCTTTATGTGAAGCTTGTCATATTGAAGTAGGAGAAGTTGTGATTCAAAAATTAGAAAAAATAAATCCAGCAACGTATATAGGTAAAGGTAAAATTGAAGAAATTAAATTAAAACTTCAAGATGAAATGATTATCTTTGATGATGAACTGACACCATTACAAGTTAAAAACTTAACAGATTTATTAGAAACAGAAGTTACAGATCGTACAGATTTGATTTTACGTATTTTTGATGAGCGTGCTAAAACAAAAGAAGCGAAGCTTCAAGTGGAAATAGCACGTGATCAGTATTTATTACCACGTCTTGTAGGAATGCAAGAACATATGTCTCACCAACAAGGTGGTTCGGGTTTTAGGGGTTCAGGTGAAAAACAAATTGAACTTGATCGAAGAATAATTGCTAGAAAGCTTGCCCGCTCTCGAAAAGAACTGGCTGAAATCGTCAAACAAAGACAAGTACAAAGACAAAGAAGAAAGAATAACCAAATTCCAGTTATTGCTTTAGTAGGTTATACAAATAGCGGAAAATCGACTTTATTGAATACGTTATGTCCTGATAAACAAAAGAAAGTTTTTGAAAAAGATATGTTATTTGCGACTTTAGAAACATCCACAAGACATATTAAAATGAAAAATCATGATTGTTTACTTACAGATACTGTTGGTTTTATTGAAAGATTGCCTCATCATTTAATTCAAGCTTTCCGTTCCACTTTAGAAGAAGTAAAAGAAGCAGATCTTTTATTACATGTTGTCGATACAAGTTTTGAAGACTATCAAATGCAAATAGAAACAACCAATGAAGTCTTAAAATCATTAGGAGTTGAAAATACACCAATGATTTATGTTTATAATAAAATTGATTTAAATAAATATGCTTATATCCAACCACAATCACCTTATGTTTTTATTTCAGCAAAATATAAAAGAGGTCTTGATTTATTAGAAGATGAAATTTCACATCTTCTCTTTAAAGATTATGAAGTATTTGAACTCTCTATTCCTTATAGTCAAGGAGAAGACTTTAAATATTTACATCAACATTGTTATGTAAAAGAAATTGAATATTTAGAAAAGAGTATTTATTTAAAAATAGAAGCAAGAAGGCAAGAAATAAAGAACTATTTACATTATTGTTTAAAACATTGAGAAAACACTTTAGAAAATAAATAGTTGATATACGATTTAATTGTAGATAAAATAGAATAGTAAATAAAACTGCCTACTAGGAGGCGAAGTGATAAATACCCTAGACAATCGATTAATCGGCCACCCAGTTGGCAAGGAGAAAAATACACTGGTGGAAAAAAAGAAAGTTCAGATGAGCTTTCTTTTTTTTGTGTAAGAAAAACTCTATTTCATAAGATATGAATTTATAGAAAAATATAATCCTTATTATAATCTCATGGAAAATAAATCTTTTGGAACAAAAAGACCTACATATTTTTGTTTTAGAGATAAAATGAATACAGAAATCTTGTGGTTTGTCCCAATGTCTACAAAATATGAAAAATATTTGAAAATAAATGAGGATATAAAGCAAAAAATAAATAGAGAACCTAATAATTTTGTTTTTGCAAGAAATGTTGGTGGAAAAAAAACGGTTTTTTAATTCAAAATATGTTTCCTACATTAGAAAGATATATTGATAGAGAATATACTAGGCAAGGGATGACAATTAAAATACCTAAATCAGTAAAAAAAGAAATTGGGAAAAAAGCAAGAAATATTTTCATGTTTACAAATAAAGGTGTTAAAGCAACTTTTACAAATTTACCAGAATTCATAAAGGATATTGAAAATGAATTGGAAACAAAAATAGAAAGATAGGTAAACTATCTTTCTATTTTTGATATATACGATTAAATTGGAATTTATCTTCTGAAGTTAAACGAATACCTAAACGTTTTAAAGTATCAATATCTGTTTCAGATAGGATAACAGATGAATGTGCTTCACAGTATTGTAATTGTTCAATACAAGATAAAGCTTTTTTAGCGTTTTCATTATTATTTGCGGAAATAGATAATGAAAGTAAAACTTCATCTGTATGTAAACGAGGATTCTTATTTTTTAAAATTCCTTTTTTTAGTTTAGCAACAGGTTCAATAACTTCAGGTTCAATGAGTAAAATATCATCATCGATATTGGCAAGATACTTTAAAGCATTTAATAAACATGCTGAAGCACTTCCAAGTAAAGATGTTGTTTTACCAGTAATAATATGTCCATCATTAAGTTCAATCGCAAATCCTGGTTCATTGGTTTGTTCTTCAATTTCTAATGCAGGATTGACACATTTACGATCTGTAGCTTTTAAATCTAAAGAAAGCATGATGGCTTCAATTTTAGAGATAGCTGATCTATTAACAAGCCCACGTTTAAAATCAAGTTTTGTTTGATAATAACGACGAATGATTTCTTGTTTACTTGCTTCTTTACATGCTTCATCATCAATAATCGCATTTCCAGCCATATTTACTCCCATGTCTGTAGGTGATTTATATGGACAAGTTGACATGATTTTTTTGAATGTTGATTCTAAAACAGGGAAGATTTCAACATCTCTATTATAGTTGACAGTTGTTTCGTTATAAGCTTCTAAATGGAATGGGTCAATCATATTGACATCATTTAAATCTGCCGTTGCTGCTTCATAAGCTAAGTTTACAGGATGTTTTAAAGGAATATTCCAAATAGGGAATGTTTCAAACTTCGCATAGCCTGCTTTAATACCATGAGTATATTCATGATAAAGTTGTGATAAACAAGTCGCCATTTTTCCACTTCCTGGACCAGGTGCTGTTACGACAACGAGTGGTTTTGTTGTTTCAATGTAATCATTGATTCCAAATCCTTCTTCTGAAACGATTTTTTCAATATCGTTTGGATAACCTGCAATAGGATAATGTCTAAAAACTTTAATACCTAAGTTTTCTAGTTTCTTTTGAAAAGCAATAGCGTGTACTTGATTTTCAAAACGTGTAATTGTAACACTTCCAACATAGAGTCCAATGTTTTGGAAAGCATCAATCAGTCTTAATACTTCTAAATCATAAGTGATTCCTAAATCACCACGCATTTTATTGTTTTCAATGTCATTAGCGTTAATGACAATAATAATTTCTGCATCTTGTTTTAGTTCTAATAACATTTTTAATTTACTATCAGGTTCAAATCCTGGTAAAACACGAGATGCATGGTGGTCATCAAATAATTTACCACCAAATTCTAAATAAAGCTTATTATCAAATTGTTTGATACGTTCTTTGATATGTTTTGATTGTAATTCAATGTATTTTTCGTTACTAAATCCAATTTTTCTCATCTTTCATTTTCTCCCTGTTCTTTATTATATATAATTTGTCTTATTTTTAAACAAAATAATAATTATTTATCAATATTGAAGAAATATCAATATTTTGATAAAATAATGGTTATTAAAAGGGGGATTATTATGAATCTTAAAAATAGACATTTTTTAACGTTAAAAGATTATTCAAAAGAAGAAATTAGATATTTATTAGACTTAGCACATCAATTAAAAGCAGATAAAAAAGCTGGAAAAATAGGACAACATTTATTAGGGAAAAATGTATGTTTGATTTTTGAAAAAACATCAACAAGAACACGTTGTTCATTTGAGGTGGCTGCTTTAGATGAAGGTGGACATGCAACATTTTTAAGTAACTCACAAATGGGAAAAAAAGAATCCATTGAAGATACAGCGAAAGTATTAGGAAGAATGTATGATGGTATTGAATTTAGAGGATTTAAACAAGAAACCGTAGAAGCTCTTGCTAAATATTCAGGAGTACCAGTTTGGAATGGTTTAACAGATGTTGATCATCCAACACAAACCCTTGCAGATTTCCTTACTATCGAAGAACATTTAGATAAACCATTAGAAGATATTAAATTTGTCTTTACGGGAGATATTCGTAACAATGTATGTTATGGGTTAATGTATGGAGCTGTTAAAATGGGAATGCATTTTGTTTGCCTTGGTCCAAAATCATTACATATCGATCCAGAAGTTCTTGCTTATTGTAAAGAAGAAGCAAAAAAATCTGGTGGAACAATTGAAGTGACAGATAATGTAGATGAAGCAGTAAAAGATGCAGATGTTATTTATACTGATATTTGGGTAAGTATGGGTGAAGATGAAAGTCTTTATAAACCAAGAGTAGAAATGTTATCACCATATAAAGTCACTCAAGAAATGATGAGTAAAACAGGGAAAGATTCAACATTATTCATGCATTGTTTACCTTCATTTCATGATTTTGAAACAACTGTTGCGAAAACAAAACATGACGAAGGAATCGATATTCGTGAAGTAGAAGATGAAGTCTTTAGATCAAAGAATTCTGTTGTTTTTGATGAAGCAGAAAATAGAATGCATACAATTAAAGCGGTTATGGTAGCGACAATTGGAAGAGATGCGTAAGCATCTTTTTTAAATTTAAGTCTTTTTTAAGCAAAATTTTTAATTTTGTGCTATGATAATTTTAGGTGATCATCATGAAAGGTAAGACATATGTACTCTCTGACATTCATGGTAATTTTGAAATATTCAAAAGAATGTTAGATAAAATACAATTTAATAGTCATGATCAACTTTATATACTTGGAGACATTTGTGATCGTGGGCCTTGTAGTTTGGATATTTATTTTTATATTCAAAAATTTGATAATATTACCTTGCTCAAAGGAAACCATGAACATATGATGCAAGAGGCTTTAAAAGAAGCCATTGATCACGATGATTTTGATTTTCCAAGTTGTGAATTTAAGCTTTGGTCACAAAATGGCGGAGAAAAAACGATTGAAAATATTCGCCAATATCTACGTAAAAAGAAATTGTATCATTGCGATTATACTATTGTAAGAAATGTTTTTTTAAGAAATCTCTATAATTATCTTAAAAACTTACCTTTGTATTTAGAATTAACAGTCAATAATAAAGATTATGTTCTAGTTCATGCTGGAATTGATCCTGAAAGAAATCTTGATGATCAAGAAGAAGATACTCTTTTATGGATTCGTGATTATTTCTTTTTAAGTGAATGTGATTTAAATAAAACGTATATTTTTGGTCATACCCCATTATGTTTTATTAACCGTGATCAAAGTTTTAATGTGTGGTATGATGATGAATTTCATAATAAGATTGGAATTGATGGGGGACTTGCTTTAGGAGAAAGAGGTCAACTTAATTGTATTTGTTTAGATGATGGACAAGTATTTGTCCTTAAAATGAGTGAGGTAAACGATGCGTAGTGCTTTTTATGCTTTAATTAATTTTATCAACACATCAAAAGTAGATGATGTTTATTCCAATGCAGCAAAGATGATTTTGGAAAATATTAATAAAATACCAGAATATAATATCACCGATGTAGCAGAAATGTGTTTTGTTTCTACAGCGACGATTTCAAGGTTGTGTCGTAAGTTAAATTATGAAAGTTTTAGTGACTTTAAAATGGATGTTACTATGAATTTGCGCTATTTTAATCATGATTCTATGCGTATGCAATTTGATCATCAATTGCCTGTTTTTCCTATTGAAGGAAAAACAACTAAAGATTTATTTATTGATCATTTTGAAAATATTGTACAAAACTTAAGATCAACTTATGAAATGATTGAATTTGAAGAATTAGAAAAACTGGTAGACCTCATTTATCAAAGCAATGAAATTTGTTTTGCGGGTAACTTTTTTACCCAATCCGTTTCCATGCAACTACAAATTGAATTATCTTATTTAGGAAAGAAATGTACAGGAATGTATCCTTTACAAAGTCAAAAAGAAGTAGTTCGTAATTTAACAGAAAATGATTTGATTATTGTTTCTTCAATTGCAGGAGGTTATTGGCAAGATCATCCTGATATGTTAAGAGAGATTGCGAAAAGTAAAGCACATAAAATATGTATTACCCAAGTAGAAAATATGCCATATCAAGATCAATTTGATATGATTATACAGGTAGGAACCGATCATTTATCTTTAATTGGTAAGTTTTCAATTACTTATATTTTTGAATTGTTAGAAGCACTTTATCATATAAAATATGGAAGAGTATAAGAAAAAGGGCGAAAGCCCTTTTTAAAATTGTTTTAAGTATTCTTCATTTAAAGCGATGACTTTTTTCATCATGTCTTGACCACAGGCACCAATTGTATTTCTTTTATTAACACAAGTGTTGACATCGATTGCTTGATAAACATCTTCTTCAAAGACATCAGAAATATTTTTAAATTCTTCTAAAGAAAGTTCATCAAGATCTTTATTTTGACTAATTGCATATAAAACAAGTTGTCCAATAATACCATGAGCATCTCTAAATGGAACACCTTTGTTGACTAGATAGTCTGCAGCATCTGTCGCATTTGTAAAGCCACCTGTAGCTGATTTTTTCATTTTATCTTTATTAAATGTTGTTGATTTTAACATATCACTTAATAATTGAAGACATCCTTTAGTGGTATTTAATGCATCAAAATACATTTCTTTATCTTCTTGCATATCTTTATTATAAGCAAGAGGAAGACCTTTCATAGTTGTTAAAAATCCCATAAGCGCGCCATAAACACGTCCTGTTTTTCCTCTGATTAATTCACAAATATCAGGGTTTTTCTTTTGTGGCATGATTGATGAACCAGTTGAGAAAGTATCATCTAAATCAATAAATTGATATTCATTTGTATTCCAAATAATCATTTCTTCAGATAAACGTGACATATGCATCATCATTGTAGACATCGCACTTAAAAGTTCAATTAAATAATCACGATCAGAAACACCATCAATACTATTTAAACAAGGTCCTTTAAAACCTAAGATTTCAGCACTGTATTCTCTATCTAATGGATAAGTTGTTCCAGCAAGAGCACCAGAACCTAATGGACAATAATCCATTCTTTCATAAATATCATGTAAACGAGATTGATCACGTTTAAACATTTCAAAGTAAGCTCCCATATGATGAGCTAAAGTAATTGGTTGTGCTTTTTGTAGATGGGTAAAACCAGGCATGATGGTATCAACATGTTCTTTCATGATTTCATGAATGGTTTTTAATAAATCAACAAGTAATGTATTCAACATTTCAATTTGATCTTTTGTATAAAGTCTCATGTCTAAAGCAACTTGGTCATTTCTACTTCTACCTGTATGTAATTTTTTTCCTGTATCTCCAATACGATCAATTAATGTGGATTCGACAAAGCTATGAATATCTTCAAAGCTTTCATCAATTTCTAATGTTCCATTTTCAACTTCATTTAAAATTTCTTTTAAAGTTTTTTCAATTAATTGACCTTCTTCTTGAGTTAAGATTTCTTGTTTTGTCAACATTTTTACATGACCAATACTTCCTTTGATATCTTGACTAGCAAAAGTCTTATCAAATTTAATAGAAGCATTAAAATCATAAACAAGTTGGTTTGTTGGTTTAGTGAATCTTCCACCCCATAAATTCATAAATTTCCTCCTTTAAATAAAAAGAGCAGTGGGCTCTTTTTATTTTTTGTTATTTAATTTCATTGCACGTACTTTAGTTGAAAGACCATATAAAGTAATGAATCCTTCAGCATCATGATGATCATATAAATCACCAGTTTTAAATGAAGCGATATCTTCATCATATAATGAATAAGGAGAAGTTGTACCTTCTTTAATAATATTTCCTTTATATAATCTAAAGTTTGTTGTACCTGTTACATATTCTTGAGTTTTATCAACGAAAGCAGTTAAAGCTTCTCTAAGTGGTGAGAACCATTTAGCAGCATAAACAAGTTCAGCAAATTCAACCGAAACAAGGCGTTTATATTTAAGTGTTTCTCTATCTAAGATAAGTTCTTCTAATTGTTGGTGAGCTTCCATTAAGATTGTTCCACCTGGTGTTTCATAAACACCTCTTGATTTCATACCAACAACACGGTTTTCAACGATATCAATAATACCAATACCATGTTGACCACCGATTTCATTTAATTTTTCTAAGATTTCTCTTTGTGACATCTTTTCACCATTTAAAGCAACAGGAACACCTTTTTCCCAATCAATTGATAAGTGAACATCTTCTTCTGGAGCTTTTTCTGGAGAATTTGATAATACTAGTAAGTGATCATAATTTGGTGCACATGATGGATCTTCAAGTTCTAATCCTTCATGAGAAATATGCCAAATATTTCTATCACGTGAGTAACTATTATCAGCAGAGAAAGGTAAATTAATACCATGAGCTCTACAATATTCGATTTCAGATTCACGAGAATCCATTGTCCATTTTGGATCACGCCAGGCAGCAATAATTTTTAAATCTGGAGCTAAAGCTTTAATACCTAATTCAAAACGAATTTGGTCATTTCCTTTACCAGTTGCACCATGACAAATTGCTGTTGCGCCTTCTTGACGAGCAACATCAACAAGTACTTTAGCGATTAATGGACGAGCAGTTGCAGTCCCTAATAAGTATTTGTATTCAAATACAGCATCTGCTTGAACAGTAGGCATAATATAATTTTCTACGTATTCATCAACAACATTTTTGATATAAAGTTTACTTGCACCACAAGCTTTAGCACGTTCTTCTAGACCGTCTAATTCTTCTTTTTGACCAACGTCAATACAGCAACAAATAACTTCACAATCATAGTTTTCTTTTAGCCATGGGATGATCGCAGTTGTATCTAATCCACCAGAATAAGCTAAAACAACTTTTTCTTTCATTTATAGTTTCCCCCTTATTTTTTCTCTTATAAATTATTATTATCATAAACTACTTTTTTCAAATATGCAACAATTGTCAAGAAAAGAAATATTTGCTTTAATAAAAAAGGGAGGGTAAATATGGATAAAGAGGTTATTTTAGAAAAAGAAAAACAGGAAAATATACAAGAAGAAATAACGGTATTGCAAAATGAAAATCAAGAAGAAAGTATTGTTGATACAGATAGTAAACTGAATAAATTGGTTTTAGATTATAAATATCAACCATTTGTAGATGAAATCTATCAACATTTAGATACAAAACATCAAGAACTATTAGAGGATGAATATAAAGCAATCACTTTAAGAAATGAAAAGTATGCACAAACATTACCAGGAATAGGTATACGACTTTATTTTAATTATAAAAAGAGTTTGTATTTTATAAATAGTGTTATCAGTTATCTATTTCATCAAATCGGTGGGTCACTTGCTTGGGCAGGTGCATTATGGTTTGTTTTAGGAAATATGTTTCGTGGTTTCTTATTTGATTTTTATTATCAAATCATTAAGATTTCTGATCCAATATTTCATAATTTAGCTGTCTTTTTTTATCGTAATAAAGTACGTTTAGCGGTAGCACCAGATGATTTTTCTTTTAGTTTAGAAAAATGTGTTGCTAATTTAGATAATGATCCTTATGCCATTTGGCAAAAAACGCATGAAATTATTATTTTTGTCACGTTTATGACCATTGTTCTTTTTATCATAAAAAATATTGTTTTTATTATTAAAAATGTAAAAACAAAAGATCAAGATGCAAAGCATCAATTTAAGTATGATACAAAACGTTCTTTGTTTATGTTACAAGTTGATCAAGATGATAGCTTTAGCTATGTTAAACAAAACTTTAAACAACGTTTAAAAAGATATTGTGGAAGTGATTTTCAAAGAAGAAAATATATGACAAGTTATGTAAATGTTTATCAGAGTCATGTTTTAGAAACAAAAGAAGGTATGTCTTTAACTTCTAAAGAATATCGTAATGTTATTTTAGGTACAATTTGGGAAGGAATTATACATGTTATTTCATGGATTTCTTTTGTTTTTGCGTGCTCATTGGCGCTTATTGGACTATGTACTTATTATATTCAATTTTGTAAAGATTGGCCTGTTGTAGCACAAACATATTCTCAAAGTAATTCAATTCCATTGATTAAAGAAATATTTTATGCTTGTTCAAAATTTATAGAACTTTTATCTATTACAATAGAAAATGATTTTGAAAGATTTATTTGGGGTGGCTATATTTTTGTTCTTATTGTTTTATTAGTTATAACTGTCTATAAACGTGTCATTCGACCAACAATGAGACATTATCGAAGAGGAATCAATTTTTATCTCAAAAAAGAAGCGGGGACTTATCAAGAAGAAGCTATTTTTAAAAGTGTTTCGGTCTTTAAGTTTTGGTCTTTTCTAGGTCTTTGTGTCTTTTTACCATTTGTTGTCTTTATTCTTTATAACATCTAAAAAACATTATTGACAAAATAAAAATTTGTCATATAATGATTTTAAACTCGAGGACTAAAAGAGTAGTCTTTATGGAAATTAAAGCGATCCTATGTTGATGGAAGATAGGAATGGAAATAAAGATGAAGCGCATTTACGAGAGAAAAGATGGAAATAAAAGTATATCTTTTGGTAGATCTGCCTTAAAGATGAAAGAGGTTGTAAGGTCAACTTGCAACAATTAGAGTGGTAACGCGGTCAATCGTCTCTATTTATAGAGACGATTTTTTATTTTTTATAGGGGGAAAAGTAGAATGATTAATGTCGGAATTGTTGGTTCAACTGGTTATGGAGGATGTGAGCTTGTAAGATTTTTATTAACACATCCTAATGTTAATATTGAATGGGTTTCATCAAGAACATATAGTGATCAAGAATATAGTGATGTTTATAAAAGTTATTTCACTTTATTAGATCAAAAATGTGTGGATGAAGATATTGAAAAATATTTAGATAATGTTGATGTTGTTTTCTTTGCAACACCTCAAGGGGTTTGTGCAAAGATGGTCAATGAAAATGTTTTAAAAAAAGTAAAGGTTATTGATTTATCAGCGGATTATCGTATTAAAGATGTTGAAACTTATGAATCATGGTATGGAATTAAACATGCTTCACCTGAATTTATTCAAGAAGCTGTTTATGGATTATGTGAAATCAATAGGGAAGATGTTAAAAAGGCGCGTTTGATTGCTAATCCTGGATGTTATCCTACATGTTCAATTTTATCGATTTATCCACTTGCTAAAGCAGGACTTATTGACATGGATACATTGATTATTGATGCTAAAAGTGGAACAAGTGGTGCTGGTAGAGGTGCTAAAGTGCAAAATCTTTATTGTGAAGTGAATGAAAGTATTAAAGCTTATGGTGTGGCAAGTCATCGTCATACACCAGAAATTGAAGAACAATTAGGGTATGCTTCTTCATCAAAAGTATTACTTAACTTCACACCACATCTTATTCCAATGAATCGTGGAATTTTGATTACTGCTTATGCAAAGTTAAAAGAAGGAGTTAGCGAAGAAGAAGTTAAAAAAGCTTATGATATTTATAAGGATGAATATTTTGTACGTGTCTTAAAAGAAGGAAATGTTCCAGAAGTAAGAAATGTAAAATGTTCGAACTTTGTAGATGTTGCTTATAAAGTAGATCCTCGTACACATAGAGTTATTATGATGGGAGCCATGGATAACCTCGTTAAAGGAGCTGCTGGACAAGCAATTCAAAATATGAATATTATGTTTGGTTTAGATGAAAAAACAGGGCTTATGTTAGCACCTGCAGTATTATAAGGGGAAAAGAGTATGAAAGTAATAGATAATGGGACAGTTACTAATCCAAAAGGTTATAAAGGCGCTGGATTACATATTGGAATCAAAAAGAAAAATAAAGATTTTGCTTTAATTGTTTCTGATGTTGAAGCAAAAGCAGTAGGAACTTTTACAACAAATATGGTAAAAGCAGCACCTGTTTTATGGGATAAACATGTTGTAGAAAATTATGAAACAGTCAAAGCAATTGCAATTAATAGTGGGATTGCTAATGCTTGTACAGGTGAACTTGGAAATCAAGCAAATGAAAAATTTGCGAGTATCGTTGGGGATGGTTTAGAAGTCAATAAAGAAAAAGTTCTTATTTGTTCAACGGGAGTTATTGGGAAACAACTTCCTACTGAACCAATTGAAAAGGGAATTGGGGAAGCTTTAAAACAATTAAAAGATGATCATCAAGCAGGAATCGATGTAGCGACTTCAATTATGACAACAGATACCAAACCAAAGCATCTTGCTGTAGAAATTGAAGTAGGTGGAAAAACGGTAACAATTGGTGCTTGTTGTAAAGGGTCAGGAATGATTCATCCAAATATGGCCACAATGTTAGGGTTCATTACAACTGATTTAAATATTTCTAAAGAATTATTAAATAAGGCTTTAAAATCAGTTATTCCTGATACTTTTAATATGATTTCAGTAGATCGTGATACATCGACAAATGATACGGTTTTATTACTTGCTAACGGTTTAGCAGGAAATGATGAAATCACAGAAGAAAACGAAGATTATCAAACATTTAAAGATGCTCTTTATTATGTCAATGAATATCTTGCTAAATGTATTGCCGGTGATGGAGAAGGTGCTACAAAACTTTTAGAAGTCAATGTCAAAGGAGCTAAAGATGTTAAACAAGCAAAAGTTGTCGCAAAAAGCGTATGTACCTCACCACTTGTTAAAACAGCTATTTATGGTAATGATGCAAACTGGGGTAGACTTTTATGTGCGATGGGCTATTCTGGTGAAGAATTTGATCCTTATCAAGTTGATTTATTTATTGAAAGTGAATTTGGTAATTTACAACTTGTAGAAAATGGAATGGCTACTGATTATAGTGAAGAATTTGCTACAAAAATCTTATCAAGTGAATATGTTAAAGCAAACATTGATATGAAAATTGCAGATGGAAAAGCTACTGCTTGGGGTTGTGATTTAACGTATGATTATGTAAAAATTAATGCTGATTATCGTTCGTAGGGGGAAATGAGATGCAACAAGAATTTAAAAAAGAAATCAATAAAGCGGAGATTCTTGTCGAAGCTTTAGGATATATGCAAAAATACGAAGGGGATATCGTTGTTATTAAATATGGCGGAAGTGCCATGACAAATGAAATCATTAAAA
This sequence comes from Bacillota bacterium, assembly GCA_030540195.1. GTDB lineage: Bacteria > Bacillota_I > Bacilli_A > Erysipelotrichales > Coprobacillaceae > Faecalibacillus. The sequence continues at coordinate 15,103 of JAUNWT010000008.1, forward strand.
AAAGTGTTTTAAAAGATATCGCTGTTTTAAAATCTGTTGGTTTAAAACCAATTATTGTTCACGGTGGAGGGAAAGACATCAACCGTATGTTAGATCGTGTACAAATTAAAAGCGAGTTTAAAAATGGTTTACGTGTAACTGATAAAGATACTTTAGAAATTGCAGAAATGGTTTTATCAGGAAAAATCAATAAAGGTCTTGTTACTCATTTGGAACAAATTGGGACACATGCTGTTGGTTTATCAGGAAAAGATGGGAATATGATCACGGTAGAAAAAGTGATGCCTCAAGGTGAAGATATTGGTTTTGTTGGAAAAATCACACATGTTGACACAACGCTTATTAATACTTTGTTAGATCAAGGTTATACACCAATTATTTCGACAATTGGTCTTGATGAAAAATATCATGCTTATAATATTAATGCGGATGATGTTGCAACTGCAATTGCTCGTGCCGTAAAAGCAAGTAAACTTGTTTTCTTAACAGATATTGAAGGGGTTTTAGAAGATCCAAATGATTCAAGTACACTTATTTCAAAAATTGATACAGAATCCGCTAAGGAACTTTTTGAAAGTGGTGTTATTACTGGGGGAATGATTCCTAAACTTAAAAACTGCTTAGATGCGGTACAAAATGATGTTAAACGTGTCCATATTTTAGATGGTCGTTTGGAACATAGTTTATTAATTGAAATCTTTACAAAAAAAGGTGTTGGAACGATGATAAAAAGATAGTGCAAAGCACTATCTTTTTAATGTAATTATATTCACTTCATCACGTGTTAAGAAACGATGTTTTTCACTACTTTCCTTATTAAAACCATTAGAAATCAATAAAGTTGTATTGTTTTTTGTATGTTTTCCACTTACGTAATTTTTACCCTTATCCTTTGTTTCAAGACCTCCTATAAATGGTATTTTATAATAACCACCTAAAGTATGCCCGGATAATTGTAGTTGAATGGAATACTGACTAATGACATCAAAATAATCAGGTTGATGAACAAGAGCTATTTTATAGTTTTTTTCATTTGTTTCATTGATAACTCCTGAACAATCCCCAGTATTTTCTAAGCCAATTAATTGAATCATCTCATCTTTATAATAGATATTTCTCGCTTCGTTATGCAATACTTCAAAACCAGCTTCTGTTAAAATACTGGAACATGTAGAAGAATCATTTTGATCTTTATCTCCTGATACCGCAAATTTTCCATAACGACTTTGAAGATTCTTTAATATTTTTGAAACTTGATTGTTTTCAAAACTACCTTCATTAAAAATATCGCCACCAAAAAGAATCATATCTAAATTCTTTTCATTTAAATCTTGAATAATACTCTTCAATCTTGTTAAATCATTTTTTTCAGATAAATTTAAATCTGAAAGATATCCAATTGTAAACCCATTAAATGATTTGGGCAATGAATTTTCTGTAAATGTTGTTTTTGTGATTGAGCAACGATCTTGACTTTGTTCATACCATTGAAAAATGCATAAAGCAACAAGAACACAAAGGACAATGAGAAAAAGCTTTTTAAATTTCTTAATTATTTTTTTCATTATTTCTTATTCATTATAACAGGAATAATCATTGGATTTCTTTTAGTTTTACGATAAAAATATTGAGATAAAACATCACGTGTTGTATTTTTTATTTCACCAAAAGTTGTCTTACCTGCAAGTAATTGACTTAAAGCTTGACCAACAAGATTTTCTGCTTCACGAATCATTGGGAAACTATCTTTCATATAAACAAAACCACGAGAAATAATAACTGGCTTTGCAAGAAGTTTTCCTTCATGAGAATCCATAGAAATTAAGACAGAAACCATACCATCTTCTGATAAAATTTGACGATCTCTTAAAACTGCAGTTGATAAACCAGATAGATCATTTCCATCAACATAAATATCATCGACATGAATTCTTGGTCCTAAACGGGCTGTTCCTTTATTTAAAAGAATGGTATCTCCATTACTTAAAACAAAAGAATTTTCTTTAGGAATACCTACTTCTTGAGCAAGTTCAGCATGAATCTTTAACATACGATATTCCCCATGTACTGGGAAGAAATATTTTGGCTTTGTAAGTAGCATCATTAATTTTTGTTCTTCTTGACTTGCATGCCCTGAAGTATGAAGGTTGTTAAAAGCGGTATTGACAAGTACTTTAGCACCTGCTCTAAATAAACGGTTAACAACGACATTAATGCTTGAAGCATTTCCTGGAATTGGACTTGATGAAAAGACAACAGTATCCCCAGGTTTAATTTTAACGAATTTATGTGTTCCATTAGCGATACGACTTAAGGCCGCTAAGGCTTCACCTTGACTTCCAGTACATAAAATTAAGATTTCATTATCAGGAAGTTTCTTAGCTTCATTATTACTAATAAAGAAAGAATCAGGTGCTTTGATATAACCCATTTGACGTGATACTTGGATATTGTTTTCCATAGAACGACCAAATACCAAAATTTTACGATTGAATTTAACAGCTGCTTCTACAATCTGTTGAACACGATGAACGTTAGAAGCAAAAGTTGCTACGATTAAACGTCCTTCTGTTTTTCTAAATTCATCTTGAACAGCATAAGCTACTTGTTTTTCACTCTTAGAGAAAGTAGGAACTTCTGCATTTGTTGAATCACTTAATAATAAAGTGACACCTGTTTCTCCTAAAAAAGACATCTTTTGGAAATCGGCAGGTTCACCTACAGGCGTTAAATCAAATTTGAAATCTCCTGTAGAAACAATACGTCCGTTAGGGGAATTAATAATAATTCCTAAACTTTCTGGAATAGAGTGGTTTGTTTTAAAGAAACCGATATTAAAATATTTTGTTTTAATTTGATATTCATCATCAATACGAATCAAATGCGTTGCATTTGTAAGACGTTTTTCTTCAAGCTTTCTTGTAATCATGGCACAAGCTAAAGGAGAAGCATAAATAAATGGAATCTTTACCACTTGTAATAAGAAAGGAATCCCACCTATATGATCTTCATGACCATGAGTAATTAATAATCCTCTAATTTTATGTTCATTTCTTTTTAAATAACTATAATCAGGAATGACATAATCAATTCCTGGTAATCCTTCTTCAGCAAATTTTACACCAGCATCAATGATGATGATTTCATTATCATGTTCTACACAATACATGTTTTTTCCAATTTCATTTAAACCACCAAGAGCATAAACCTTAGTATCTTGACTTCTATTATGTTTAACCGGTTTATGAGGTTTATGTGTTGTGTTTTTGCGTTGATGATATTTATTTGTTTTATTGCCACGCGTTTTATTATAATTTGGCTTTTCTTGCATATTTTTCCTCCTTGTTTTTTTGTTTTATTATAACATACACTTAAAATGTATTATAGACTATCAAAAGAAAAAAAGTCAAATGAATTATACCCAAATAAAAAAAGATTCCCGAATGAGAATCTAAATTTTTTTACATATAGCGATTGCTAGTGCATGTGGTCCAATATGACAAGAAACACTTAAAGATAGTGGATCACAAATAACTTCTTCTCCTGGATACATTTCTTCAAGCTCTTTCTTTAAAGCAAGAGCAGGTTCTTGATCATATGTGTAAGCAACACAAATATGGACATTATGATAATCATTACCAAAGCGTTCTTCAATATCTTTAGCAATGGCTTCTTTCATGATTTTTGTACCTTTTGCCATCGTTCTTGTTTTCGCAAAAGAATCTAATTTTTCTCCTTGAATTTGTAGGATTGGTTTAATTTTTAACATTCCTCCAAGAAGGGCAGCTGCAGGAGTAATACGACCACCTTTTTTTAAGTAATCAAGCGTATTTACTGTAATATAAATAGAAGCATTTAATTTATTTTCAGTTAAAATATCATGAATTTCTTGTCCGCTTTTACCTTCATCAGCCATTCTTTTAGCATCAATAACATCATATTTTTGAGTGACGGAAATACGTTGACTATCAACCACAAAAACACGGTTGTCATATTCTTGGGCAAGCATACAAGCAGTTTGACATGAACCACTTAATCCACTAGACATCGGAATATGAACAATTTCATCATAATCTTTTAAGATTTGATCCCATAATTCTTTAACATTCCCCACAACTGGTTGTGAAGTGAAAATTTCAGCACCTGAAATTTGTTTTTCAAAAAACTCATCTTGAGTTAAATTGATATCTTCATAAAATGTTTGATCATCAATAGTAAAAGGCATTGGTAAAACAAAAATGCCAAGTTCTTTTGCTTCTTCTTGACGTATACCAGCGTTACTATCAGTCACGATTGCGACTTTTTTCATAACATCACTCCGTTTCTAGTCTAATTACAAAGACATCATAACAGTTATGGAGATAAAATTCAAATATTATAAGCATATCCCTTGTAAAAAAAAGGAGTTTTGGCATAATATACATGAGGTGAAAAAAATGGAAATTATTAATAGTACACAATTTGATGAAGTAACATCAAAAGGAATTGTCGTTGTTGATTTCTTTGCAAATTGGTGTGGACCTTGTAAAATGTTAGCACCTGTTTTAGAAGAAATGGCAGAAGAATATAAACAAGTTAAATTTGTTAAAGTAGATGTTGATCAAGATGTTGATTTAGCAAGAAGATATGGAATTCAATCAATTCCTAATGTTATTTTCTTTAAAGATGGAAAAGCCGTTGATCAATTAGTTGGATTTGCAGGAAAAGATGGCGTTTTAGAAAAATTGAATCCTTTATTATAATAGGCATTATGCCTATTTTCTTCTATGATTAAAAATATTGTTTTAGATATGGGAAATGTTTGTTGTAGATGGGATGTTGATTATATTTCTTCTAAACTTACAACAAACAAAGAAGATCAAGAATTTCTTATTAAACATCTTTTTCAAAGTCCACAATGGATTCAATTAGATAAAGGAAGTATATCTTTACAAGAAGCTAAACAACAATTACTTGAAAGTGTTTCAAAAGAAAAAAGAAAATTGATAGAATATGGTTTTGAACATTGGTTTGATTATTTTGAACAATTTGATGAAATGGAAGAATTTATTAAAGAATACAAACAAAAAGGGTACCATTTCTATTTATTATCAAACTGTTCTATACAATTCAATCAATACTATCAAACTAAATCAATTTTTCAACATTTAGAAGGTCTTTATATTTCAGCGGCACATCAAAAAATAAAACCAAATTTAGATATCTTTGAAGATTTCTTAAAGGAATATCATCTAAATGCAAAAGAATGTCTCTTTGTAGATGATTTAAAAGAAAATGTAGAAGCTGCAAAAAAAGTAGGAATGCAAGGACTTGTCTATCAAGGAAATATTCATGAATTGAAACAAATGATAAAGTAAAGTATGGGGTTTATCAAAAATGATGATAAATACCATACTTTTTACTTTACCATTTAATAAAATGTGCTAAAATAGGGAAGAAATGTCGAATTAGGGAGAGATATATCATGGAAAAAATGAATAAATGGTATAAAAACCATCAAAAGCCAGTATTAATTAGTGCAATTATTGTCCTAATTATACTTGTTGCTTATCTTGCGGGGAGAATTTATTTCAATGATAAGTTTTTAAAAGGAACAGTGATCAATGATTGTTCTGTTGAAACGTTATCATTAGATGAAGCAAATAAAAAACTCGCAAAACAAGTTTCTTCAAAATCATTAACTCTATTATTTAATGATGGACAAAGTGAAGTTTTACAATCAACACAATTGGGAATTACCTATAATGAAAATAATTCTTTACAAAAAGTCATGGATCAACAAAATAAATGGTTATGGTTTACAGGATTCTTTGGTAAAGATAAACAAACATTAACAGATTTAATTAATGTGAATGATGAAAGCTTAGGACAAGGGATTCAATCTTTACAACATGCCCAAGCTGACCAACAAGTAGATCCTACAGATGCTTATATTCAATATCAAAATAATCAATTCAGTATTGTTAAAGAAACATTAGGTTCTAAATTGAATGTTGAACAACTTACAAATAATATTAAAGTAGCTATTAGTGAAGGTAAAAATAAATTAGATTTGACAAAATCAAAAAGCTATGTTTTACCAACAGTTTATGAAGATGATCAAGATTTGAAAAATCATTTAGATGCAGCGAATCAATATTGTTTATCTTCTATTCACTATACAACACCTAAAGGAACAGAAATTACTTTAGATGGAAGTGAAACAATGAATTGGCTTACGAAAAATGAAGATGGTACATATACAAAAGATGAAAGTACTTTTAAAAGTAAATTGAATGAATTTGTTAAAAACTTGGCAAGTCAATATAATTCCATTGGAGCAACAAGAACATTTACCGGACAAGATGGACAAAGTCATACCGTAAGTGGTGGAACTTATGGATTTAGAGTTTCTCAAGATAAAGAAGTGAGTGCTTTACTTACTTTAATGAATGAAAATAAAAGTGATGAAAATCGTGTACCTGAACATACAGGACAACTTCCAAGTGAAGGTAACGGAGGACTTGGTTCAAGTTATATTGAAGTGAATATTACAAAACAACATCTATGGTTTGTAAAAGATGGTGCTGTTGTTTTAGAATCGGATTTTGTTAGTGGTAAAGAAAGTGATTCTTCTAGACTTACACCAAGTGGAACTTACTATATTTATAATAAGGAAAGAAATCGTGTGTTAAGAGGAACAAAACAGCCAAATGGGAAATATGAATATGAATCACCTGTTTCTTATTGGATGCCTTTTAATAAAGGAATTGGATTCCATGATGCTTCTTGGCGTAGTACGTTTGGTGGAAGTATTTATATTAATAGTGGATCTCATGGATGTATCAACTTACCAACAAGTTTTGCAGGGTCACTTTACTCACAAATCTATGTAAACTTACCAGTTGTTGTTTATCGATAAAAAAAGAGAGATTGCTAAGCAATCTCTCTTTTTAATTAATGTTATTTTACAACAACGTTTTGAGCTTGAGGACCACGATCAGTTTCAGTTACATCGTAATCAACAGTTTGACCTTCTTCTAAAGTTTTGTATCCATCAGCTTGAATAGCAGAGAAGTGAACGAAAATATCTTTTCCTTCTTCACTAGTAATGAATCCAAATCCTTTTTCAGCGTTAAACCATTTAACTTTTCCTACAGCCATGTCTGTACCTCCTAATAAAATTACAAATGGAAATACTCTATGTATAAAATCACAAATATGAGATTGTGTACATAAAGTGAAATACAACTTCCTTCATATTTGTGATATTTTAGAAAATTATATAAAACCTTTGCATATCTATTATATCATCACAAAAAATATTTTGTAAACATTTTCATTTTATTTTTTTAATGATAAAATAGATAGAAAGGAGGGTAAAAAATATGCCTTATATTTCATTTAAAACAAATCATAAATTAACGCTTAGACAAGAAAATATGATTAAAGAAAAATCAGGAGAATTAATTTCTCTTATTCCGGGAAAGTCAGAAAAAGCTTTGATGATTCATATGGAAGATGATCAAATTATGTATTTTAAAGGAGAAGAATTGACATGCATGATGATTGAAATCAATCTCTATCGAAGTGCAGAATTTGAAGATAAGAAAAAACTTACTGAAGCGATGATTCAAATGATTCATGAAACAACAAAAATTGATCCAAATAATATTTACGTCATTTTTCATGAATTTGATCATTGGGGACTCAATCAAACACTAATTTAAAATGAGAGCAATTTTTTATTGCTCTCATTTGCTTACATGGCCACTATTTAAACCTTCATCCTTTTTATTTAAAGGAAGCCAATCAAGTATTTTTAAAATATAACGATCCCAGAAATCCCATTCATGATTACCTGGTCCTTCTTCATAAGTAAGATCTACTTTTTCCTCAAGTAAATAATCACGATATTTACGATTTGTTTCAAGTAAAAAGTCATCTGTACCAATACACATATACATCTTAGGAAGTTGATCGTGAGGAATTTTCTTAACTAAAGCATAATAATCTTTATCACTTCCTTGAAGTTTTGAAATATCACCAAATAAACTTTCATAATATTTTTTAGCATCAACCCCTTGAATAATAGGAGGTTTACAATTCACCCAATCTTCTAACATCAAGGCACTTGAAAGCCCGGCGATATAACCAAAAGTTTGATAATATTTTAAACCATTAACGATAGCTCCATAACCACCCATCGAAAGGCCAGCGATAAAAGTATCTTCTTTTTTATGAGAAAGAGGGAACATCGCTCTTGTCATTTCTACAAGTTCTTCACCAATAAATTGACCATAGTGATTATGTGTATGTTCTTGATCGACATAGAACATATTTTCACCACTAGGCATTACTACACATAAACCTCTTTCATTTGCGAAACGTTGAATACGTGTTCCATAAAGCCAATCATTTTGATCACCAAAAATACCATGAAGTAAATAAAGTGTTTTATATTCTTTTCTTTTTGTATAGGTCATACTTTCCATGTCTAAGGTATCAACGGGTAAAACTACAGTGACATCAACAGTACGAAGTAATGCTTTTGATAAATAATTTAATTGAATAACTGCCATAACTACACCTTCCTTAATATATCTAATGTATGGGAACTTGCCCCAATAAGATCTTGTCTTTCACAAGTTGATAAATGATACTGCATAAAGAGTTCAAAAGTTTCATCATCCATTTTATTTAAAATAGGGCGCATATAATCTGCTGGTCCATCAGCTGCGACAATTTTAATTCTTTCCAAATTTAAATCTTTATTCAATTGTTCAATTAGTTCTAAACGTACATAACTATAAAGATCATCGATATTTGTTTGAGTTTGGAAATTTTCATCGATCTTACCATTTTCTAATGCGTCTTTAATATGTCCATCTCTAAAACCATGCACTAAAACACTATAATCATTCATAACATAAGCGACAAGAATGACACCACCAGTTTTGGTTACACGTTTTGCTTCTGATAAAGCTTTTAATTTATCTTCATAACTAAATAAATGATACATCGGACCAAATAAAAGGGTCACATCAAAAGTTTCATCTTGATATCTTGATAAATCTAAAGCCGTTCCTTGATAAGCTTTCACATTACTTTTTTTTGCTTTCAACATTCCTAAATTATATTTAACAAGTTCAATAGCATCGACTTCATAACCTTCTTGACTTAAGGCTACAGAATATCTTCCTGTCCCAGCACCGATATCTAAAAGACGATCTCCTGGTTTTAAATAATCATGAATATATTTCATTGAAGTACGATATTCAACTTGTCCATGTTTTCTAGTAAGGCGTTTATCCTCACAAAACTTTCCATAATAATTTTCTAATTCGTTCATATCTTTTTCCTTTTCTTTTATATTCTTCTTTATTGTATAATAATTTCTAAAAAGAATGTAGATATTTTTATAAAAAATGCTTTACAAAGTCTTTGAAATAGTGTAGATTATTATATGCAGTTGATACGGCGGACGTGGCGAAGTGGTTAACGCACCGGATTGTGGCTCCGGCACTCGTGAGTTCGATTCTCATCGTCCGCCCCATATTTTGACTGTTTTATATAGATACTTGGCGGACGTGGCGAAGTGGTTAACGCACCGGATTGTGGCTCCGGCATTCGTGAGTTCGATTCTCATCGTCCGCCCCATTTTTTTATAAGTCTTGATAAAGGCTTTTTTTGTTTATAGGGGAAGAAATATGATTAGATTAGTACAACCTCAAATTGAAGAATTAAAATACCGTAAAAGACTCTTAAAAGATTCTCAAACCATGGCTTTTAATAAATGCAATGGGGGAACTGTTGATTTCAATGAAAAAATTTGGCAACCTTGGTATGCTTTATGGATGAATGATGCCAAACATTATTATGCCTATATTTATGATGAGAGTCTAAAAAAATATATCGGTGAAGTTTCTTATTATTTTGAAGAAGAATACCGAGAGTATGTTCTTAATATTATTGTTGAAGCTAAATATCGTCATTTAGGTAAAGGAAAAGAGGCTTTAGAACTTTTATGCAAGCAAGCTAAAGAAAATGGCTTACGTTTTTTATGTGATGATATTGAAAATAATAATCCAGCTAAAAAACTTTTTCTTGATTTAGGCTTTAAAGAAGTTTGGGCAAGAGAAAATATTACGATGTTGAAAAAACGTCTTTAGAACCGGTTGGTTCTTTTTTTTACAAGATTTACACATTTCTTTTATATATTAAAAAAATAAATTTCTGTTTATTTGTTTTTAGTTAAATAAATTTTAAATACGATTATTTGTGGTTTAAAGAAAGCTAAAAACATCTTTAATGTTTTCTTTTTGTTAAAGTAGAGCTATGGAGGAAAGTTATGGATGATTTAACGATTTATGAAACAGAAATAATTGTCGTAAAAATGGACGAAGAGTCCATTTTTTTGTTAGAATAGAGAAAAGGAGAGAATGATTATGGAAGTAACAATTAATGGTGTAAAAAAAGAAGTCAGCAAAGAAGAGATGAAAGATCGTGTGATAGGTTATTATGACGCAGTAGGTATCAAACATTTTTATTTAGAAGTTGATGAAATGGATGATGAAGAGTTAAAAGCTTTATATGTAAATTCATTTGCAAGCGAATAATAGTATGAAATTAATTAGTCAAAATCAGGCTATTCATGTAGATAAAACAAATGGGACAGAGGTGGATTATTATTTATTAGAAGATGCTGAAATTCATTATAATAAAATTAATCCTCACACTTTACAAGAATGGCATAGACATCATCATATTTCAGAAAATATTTTTATTTTAAAAGGAGAACTTGTTTATCGTTATTTAGATGAAATACGTCATGAACAATTCTTGCTATTAAAACAGGGAGATTTGCTTTCTGTTGAAAATGATATTCATACTTTTGAAAATCAAACAGATGAGGTTGTAGAATTTATAGTATTTCGGTATCTTCCTTCTTATAAAAATCAAAGAGAAATGATTAAAAATGATAAAGAAGTTATTGAAAGATAAGATACGGTACAGGTAATATTTGTAGATTAAAAATAAAAAATAGCGTATAAAGGAACTGTTATTATAAAAAATAGCAGTTTTTTTATTATTTTTAATAGTGTATAAAATATTTTATATAACTTATACAGTGTATGAAATAATGTGATATTATAGTTAATAGTGTATAATAAATGTATAAAACAATAAAATAAATCTATACAGTATATGAAAAACTGTTCTATAGTGTATAAAAATAGTGATTGTTAGAGATTTGTAAGCCCTAACAAAACGGTTTATAGTTGTAAGCGGTTAGAACAGTTGTAACGGAGGACAACATGAAAACAAAAAAAGAAATACTTTTAGAATTTATTCAAGAATATTCAAACCAATATCAAATGGAAGAATATCCCCAACTAACAACTTTGTTTCTATCCGAAAAATTGAATATGCAGCGAACAAATATTTCAACTCTTTTGAATCAATTAGTAAAAGAAGGAAAAGTAAAGAAGATTGATGGAAGACCTGTTTTATATCAATTGGTTTTTAATGAAAATGAAAAACATGATTTTGAAAGTTTAATTGGTCATGATCAATCTTTAAAAGAAGCTATTATGCTAGCAAAGGCTGCTGTTTTATATCCTTCTGTTTTACCTAAGATTCTCTTAACTGCAGAAAGAGGAAGTGGAATTGATTGCTTTGTAAAGAGTATTTATGAATTTGCTGTAAAGTCAAAAGTATTAAAAAATAATGCACCTTATATTATTTTTGATTGTCAATCTTATAGTGAGAATCAAAATAAAATTAAAGACATCTTTTTAGAAAATCAAGGTTTAATTCAAAAAGCAAATACAGGATTACTTTTTTTGAAAAATGCACATTTATTAGATGATTACTTATTATCTGATTTCTTACAATCAATGCAACATCTTGCAACAAGTGAGAAGTATAAATGTATTTTCATTTGTCATATTGATTCACTTCAAAAAATAAAATCCTATACACTTACAAATGAATTAGATTACACGATTTCTATTCCACCCTTAAAATCAAGAAGTTTAAAAGAAAGATTTGATTTAATTAAGATGTTTTTAAATCAAGAAGCAAAACAAATTCAATGTTCTATTCAACTTGCAAATACTGTTTTGCACTCTTTGTTGCTCTATGAATGTTCAGGACAAATTAAAGAATTAAAAAATGATATTCATAATGCCTGTGCTAACAGCTATGTACGTATTCAAAAAAATGAAAGACATATTGAATTGCTTCTTTCTGATTTTCCAAATCATGTAAGAAAAGGCATGATTTATTATAAGCACTATAAAGATGAAATTGATGAACTTGTTTCATCAAATAGTCAATATACATTTACAGGTGATCAAGTATTAAAAAGTACAGCTCTACAAAAAGAACATATTTATTCAACGATAGATGAAAAGAAAAAAGAATTAAAGAAACAACAATTGACCCAAGAAGAAACGGATTCTTTAATTCTTGTAGAATTAAAAAAAGATTTTCAAGAATATTTTTATCGTATTACTGGAAATATTCATTCAAAAGAACAATTAGAAAAAATAGTATCATTAAAATTAATACAGGATATTGAAGAATTTTTAAATCAAATGTCTAATCGATATAATATTCTTTTTGAAACAAAAACTTTATATGGATTAGCGTTACATATTGATACCGCAATTATTCAAACATCTAAAAAACAAAGACTATCGCCTAAAGAAAAAAATGATTTTATTCAACAATTTCCAGAGTATTATAAACAAACACTTCAATTTATTAAAAAAATTGATGAAGATTTTGGAATACACCTTCCTAATGATGAAGTCATTATGGTGATGTTATTTCTTATTTGTGGGCAAGAAGAAATACACCATCAAGAAGTTGTCACACTTATTGCAATGCATGGAGAACATACAGCAACATCCATTGTTGAAGTTGTTAAAAAGTTAAGTGGAAAGCAATCAATATATGGCTATGATTTAAAATTAGATCAAATGATCAATGAATCTTATGAAGAATTGAAAGAATATATTTTACATATTCATCAAGGAAAAGGAATGATTCTTATTTATGATATGGGTTCTATTCGTACGATGGCAGAATCAATAAAGATTGAACTTAATATCGATATTGAATTTTTAGAAATACCATTAACACTTATTGCGATGGCGAGTGTCAATAAAGCAAATGAATTATTATCACTTAATGAAACATATCAATATTTACAAGAACATTTTAAAGATCTTCAATATGTAAGAAATAATAGTCAAAAAGAAGCACTTGTATTGATTTCTTCACTAGAAAGTGAATTGGTACAAGCAAAGAATTATCTTTTAGAGCGTTTTGATTTGAAAGATATTGAAATTTTCTTGATACAAGAAAGTCAGATTGAATCTATTTATAATCGTATTGATCAAATTGCTAGTCAATATAAAATTAAAGGACTTATTTCTAGACAAGAAATTCACTTATCACAATTTACAATGATTCCACTTTCTAATGTTTATAAATTAAATGCTAAAAGTTTAGATGATCTATTTACAGATGAAGATGATTTAGAAAATCTATTTGATTATCTACAAGAACAGTTTGAAGATATTCAAATAGAAGATTTAAAACAACCATTGATCCATTTTGCAAATAAACTTGAAATCATTTTAAATCAAAAAATAGATTATGATACACTTATTGGATTGTTAATTCATATTATATGTTTAATTGACCGTTTGAAAAAACATCTTTCACCAGCTGTCCATTTTCAAGCAGCAAGTGATATTCTAACAAAAGATAGAAGTACTGTTGAAAAAGTGAAAGAAATTCTTTTACCAATAGAACAAATATGTCGTATTACTATTAGTGATGTAGAAGCTGCAACCATTATTTCAATTATAAAGGGGAAAGAACAATGACAAAAGAAGAAGCAAGTATGATTGGTTTTGAAATTGTAGCTTATTCAGGAGATGCAAGATCTAAATTATTATTAGCAGTTGAAAATGCAAAAACAGGGAATTTTGATAAATGTGATCAATTAATTGAAGAAGCAAATGCTTGTTTAGTTGATGCACATAAATCACAAACAGAATTATTACAACAAGAAGCACGTGGTAACCACGTAGAGGTTGGCTTTATTACGGTTCATGCACAAGACCATTTAATGACAACTTTATTATTAAAAGATATTATTTCAACATTAATTGATGTTTATAAAAAATAAGGAGAATGTGTATGGATGCAATTATTAAGCCAATTGAAAAAATGAAACCATTTTTTGATAAAGTGGCAAGAAATAAGTATTTAAAAGCAATTAAAGATGGTTTTATTTCAAGTATGCCAATTATTTTATTTTCAAGTATCTTTCTATTAATAGCCTATGTTCCAAATGTTTTTGGTTTCTATTGGTCAAAAGAAATAGAAGCAATCATTATGAAACCTTACAATTATTCGATGGGAATCTTAGCGATTGCAGTAGCAGCAACTACAACGAAACATTTTACAGATACTTTAAATCGTGAAATGCCAGCAAATAATCAAATAAATAGTATATCAACGATGATTTGTGCTATTTGTGGATTCTTAATTTTAAGCAGTGATGCATTAGATGGCGGATTTGCAAGTGAGTTCATGGGATCAAAGGGATTACTTACTGCCTTTATGACAGCATTTGTGGTAGGAAGTATTTATAAATTTTGTATTAAACGTAATATTACAATTAAAATGCCTGAACAAGTTCCTCCAAACTTATCGCAAACATTCAAAGATGTTATTCCGTTTGCTTTTTCAATGATCATTATTTGGTTATTTGATTATCTTTTTAGAATGGCTACAGGTATTTGCTTTGCTAAAGGGGTTATTCAAGTGTTCCAACCATTATTTTCAGCAGCCGATGGTTATGTTGGTTTAGCACTTATTTATGGAGCAATGTCTTTATTCTGGTTTATTGGCGTTCATGGTCCATCTATTGTAGAACCAGCAATTTCAGCAGCATTAGTTTTAAATATGTCTACCAATTTAGCTGCTGTTCAAGCAGGACAACATGCTGATAAAGTTTTAACTTTAGGAGCACAATATTTTGTTGTCTGTTTAGGTGGAACAGGGGCAACTCTTGTTATATGTTTGATGTTTGCCTTCCTTGCTAAATCGAAAGAATTAAAGGCTATTGGAAAAGCGAGTTCAATACCAGTATTATTTAACGTTAATGAACCTTTCTTATTTGGGGCACCGATTGTTTTAAATCCAGTATTCTTTGTACCATTTATTTTTGCTCCAATCGCCAATGTTTGGTTATTTAAAATTTTTGTAGACGTCTTTAATATGGATGGTTTCATCTATACTCTTCCTTGGACAACACCAGGGCCTCTTGGAATTGTACTTGGATGTGGTATTAAATTATTACCTGTTATCTTCTTGATTGTTGTTTTGGTAATGGATTTTGTTATTTATTATCCATTCTTTAAAGTTTACGATAATCAAAAATTAGAAGAAGAAAAAAACAATCACTTTGAAGTAAAAGAAGATGAAAGTGTTGAAGTTGATGGAAAAGTATTAGACTCTAAAAAAATTCTTGTATTATGTGCCGGTGGGGGAACAAGTGGTTTACTTGCAAATGCCCTTGCTAAAGGAGCTAAAGAAGAAGGAATTCCATTAGTTACAGCTGCAGGCTCTTATGGAGCACATTTAGATATTATGGGTGATTATGACCTTGTTATTTTAGCACCACAAGTAGCTTCTTATTATGAAGATTTAAAGAAAGATGCAGATCGTATGGGAGTTAAATGCATTGCCTGTGAAGGAAAACAATATATTGATTTAACACGAAATCCAAAAGGTGCACTAGAATTTGTATTTAAGATTATGGGGGAATAATGATGAAATTTGCAGATGATTTTATTTTTGGTGGAGCTACAGCAGCTTACCAATGTGAAGGAAGTACAAGGGAATATGGGAAAGGAAAAGTTGCTTGGGATGATTTTTTAGCCAAAAAAGGTCGTTTTCAAGCAAATCCGGCAAGTGATTTCTATCATCAATATCCTGTTGATTTAAAATTATGTAAGATGTTTGGTATCAATGGTATACGTATATCAATTGCATGGAGTCGTATTTTTCCTGATGGTATTGGAAAAATCAATCAACAAGGCGTTGATTTCTATCATCAACTTTTCCAAGAATGTCATAAAAATGGGGTAGAACCATTTGTTACATTACATCATTTTGATACACCAAATACTTTATTTCAAAAAGGTGATTTCTTAAATAAAGAAACAGTTGATGCTTTTGAAAAATATGCAAGTTATTGTTTTGAAGAATATAAAGATGAAGTAACCTATTGGTTTACTTTTAACGAAATTTGGGCAGTTTGTACAAATCAATATATTGAAGGAACTTTTCCAAATGGAGAAAAGTATAATATGACAAAAGCGTTTCAATCGATGCACTATATGATGCTTGCTCATAGCAAAGCGGTGTTAGCTTATAAAAAAGGTGGTTATAATGGAAAAATAGGGATTGTTCAATCATTGGAATATAAATATCCTTATAACGAAAATAAATTAGAAGATATTATCGCAGCAAAAAATGAAGATGTTTTACAAAATCAATTCTTATTAGATGCTACTTTTTTAGGATATTACAGTGATGAAACTTTAAAAATTGCGCAAAAATTATGTGCCCTTAATCAAGGAACATTAAATATTGAAGAAGCTGATCTAGAAGTCATGAAAAAAGCAGCTAAAGAAAATGATTATTTAGGTATGAATTATTATCAAAGCCGTTTTATTCAAGCATATGATGGCGAAAATGATATCTATCATAATGGTACAGGAGAAAAAGGAACATCTCGTTTTCGTTTAAAAGGTGTTGGAGAAAGAATGAATAAAGAAGGTATTGATCGTACAGATTGGGATTGGTTGATTCATCCTGAAAGTATGTTTGATATGCTTGTACGTATTAAACAACAATATCCCCAATATAAAGCAATCTATATTACGGAAAATGGAATGGGGTATAAAGATGATTTTGAAGATGGAATTATTGATGATACACCACGTATTGATTATGTAAGAAGACATCTTTATTATTTACTAAAAGCGATTGAAGCGGGTGTTAATGTTAAAGGATATTTTATATGGTCGTTAATGGATATGTTTTCTTGGACAAATGGTTATAATAAAAGATATGGGTTATTTTATATTGATTACAAAACACAAAAAAGATATCCAAAAGCTTCAGCTTATTGGTATAAATATGTTTCACAAACAAAGGAATTGTTCTAATGATAAAAGGTGTTATCTTTGATTTTAATGGAACATTGTTTTTTGATAACGATAAACATGTAAAAGCCTGGGGTGCAATTTCAAGGCTGTTAAGAAAGAAAGATATTACAGATGAGGAACTTCATAAACATTTTAATGGAGTTCCTAATCAAAAAATAATCCAATATATGAAAAATAACCAAGCAACAAAAGAAGACATAGAATATTATTCAAAATTAAAAGAGAAATACTATCGACAATTTTGTAAAGAAGATCAAGCTTCATTTCATTTAGTTGAAGGAAGCTATGATTATTTCAAACAACTTAAAGATCAAAAAATTCCTTTTACAATAGCAAGCGCTTCTATTAAAGAAAATATTGATTTTTTTGTTGAATCATTTCATTTAGATAAGTGGATGAAAGTAGAAGATATTGTTTATGATAATGGAACAT
The DNA here is from genome assembly GCA_030540195.1 of Bacillota bacterium. Lineage (GTDB taxonomy): Bacteria > Bacillota_I > Bacilli_A > Erysipelotrichales > Coprobacillaceae > Faecalibacillus. The sequence goes on from JAUNWT010000008.1 coordinate 32,778, forward strand.
ATCAAAATAAAATAGCAATGTTTAAAGATGCAGCTTTAAAATTGAATGTCAATATTCAAGATTGTATGATTATTGAAGATTCTAAAAGCGGTATAGAAAATGCTTATCAAGCAGGATGTAGACAAATTATTGTTGTAAATTCTGCAAATAATAAAAAAGAATATGAAAAAATGCCTGGAGTTATAAAAGTAATCGATGATTTTAAAGAACTTTTATAATACCTCCGGGTATTTTAATTAAAAGGAAAATGAGGATGATAAATAGTCTTAGTTTTCCTTGTTTTTTTATTGATCGAAATCTTTTTTACGTGTTTATTTTTACTTGTTTTGATAGACACATATTCTTTTTTTAATTCTTTAGTGTATTTCAAAATAAAAACCTCCAAAGTACTAACCTTGGAGGTATACTTCATTTTATTTACTGTTTTTTAAATGGAAATTCCATGCAGTTTGAATAATTTGTTTAATATCAGTGTATTGAGGTTGCCAACCTAAAATTTCTTTAGCCTTAGAATTATCAGCAACTAATTTAGCGGGATCACCTGCACGACGAGGTGCCATTGTAACACGAATTGGAAGTTGAGTCACTTCTTTGGCAGCGTTGATAATTTCTAAAACAGAATAACCTTCACCATTTCCTAAGTTAAATGTTTGACTTTGATTTCCTTGATAAAGATAGTTTAAAGCACGAATATGTGCATCTGCTAAATCATTTACATGAATATAATCACGAATGCATGTGCCATCTTTTGTATCATAATCATTTCCAAAAACATAAATCGTTTCACGTTTTTTAAGTGGAACTTGTAAAACTAGTGGAATTAAATGTGTTTCAGGGTTATGTAATTCTCCAATTAGACCATTTTCATGAGCTCCACATGCGTTAAAATAACGTAAAGCAACATATTTCATGCCATATGCTTGATCACACCACTTCATCATTTTTTCCATTGCTAATTTTGTTTCTCCATAGGTATTTGTAGGATTTGTTTCATCACTTTCAACGATTGGAATATGCTTAGGTTCACCATAAGTAGCGGCAGTAGATGAAAAAACAATATATTTAACATTATGTTCTTTCATAACTTCTAATAAACAAATCATTCCATAAACATTGTTATTGTAATATTCAAGAGGTTCTTTCATGCTTACCCCAACTAAAGAGTTTGCTGCAAAATGAATAACCCCTTTAATATCTTCTTTTTCAAAAACGCTATTTAAAAATTCTTTATCACGTAAATCTCCTTGATAGAATTTTGCTTTAGGATGAATCAATTGTTTAAAACCTGTTTGTAGGTTATCAACGATAACAACATCTTCTCCTTTTTCAATTAATGCATAAACTGTATGAGAGCCTATATAACCAGCTCCTCCTAATACTAAAACACTCATTTTTAGTCCTCCTCGATGATTTAATTCTATACTTTTAGTAAAATTTAGTCAATAAATTAGTAAAATATTTACTAAAAATAGTAAAAATATTTGACAATATTTACTAAAATGATACAATAAGTATAGAAAGAAAGTGGAGGAAAGAATAAAATGAATCATCAAATTAATCGACTTATTCATTTTGGTTTACAACATCATTTAATCACAGAAGATGATGAAATTTATGCAGTGAACTTATTATTAGATTTATTTCATTTAGATCATTTTACTAAAGAAAAAATAAATGAAGAATTAGAAGTGGCGACAGATATTTTAGAAGAAATGTTGAATTATGCAACACAAGAAGGTTTGATTGAAGATAATATAACCGAAAGAGATCTTTTTGATACACGTATCATGAATTGTTTAATGCCTCGTCCAAGTGAAGTGATTCAAACATTTAAGAAGTATTATCAAGAAGACGAAAAAAAGGCAACAAAGTATTTTTATGATTTATCGATTGCATCGAATTATATTCGAAAAACAAGAACGGATAAAAATATTCGTTTTAAACAATTTTATAAATATGGAGATATTGAAATTACGATCAACTTATCTAAACCAGAAAAAGACCCAAAGGAAATTATGAAGGCAAAGACAATTAAAGCGAGTGGTTATCCAAAATGTCTTTTATGTAAAGAAAATGTAGGTTTTGCAGGTAACTTTAATCATCCTGCAAGACAAAGCCATCGTATTATTCCTTTAATGTTAAATGGACATCGTTATTACATGCAATATTCACCTTATGTTTATTACAATGAACATTGCATTGTCTTTAATGAAAATCATCAACCAATGGTGATTAATGAAAATACCTTTAGATCATTGTTTTCATTTGTTAAACAATTTCCACATTATATGTTAGGTTCTAATGCGGATTTACCTATTGTAGGAGGATCTATTTTAACACATGATCATTTCCAAGGAGGACATTATACTTTTCCAATAGAAGGGGCAACAGTTGTTAAAGAAATATCTTTAGATCAATATCCTGATTTACAAATCAATGTGTTAAATTGGCCTTTATCAACGATTCGAGTACGTTCAACAAATGATGAACAAATGATTCAATTTGCTTTAGATACTTTAAATAAATGGATCAATTATTCAAATGAAAAATTGGATATTATTGCCTATAGTAATGAAACAAGACATAATACGATTACGCCAATTTTAAGAAAGAAAAAGGAATTGTATGAAATGGACCTTGTTTTAAGAAATAATCGTACAAGTGAAACATATCCTGATGGTATTTTCCATCCTCATCAAAACTTACATCATATTAAAAAAGAAAATATTGGTTTAATTGAAGTCATGGGACTTGCTGTTTTACCAGCAAGATTAAAAGATGAATTAGAAGTTTTAAAAGAATGTTTATTAGGGAAAAAGAATATTTTAGAAATTTCAAATATGCAAAAACACATCCCATGGTATAATGAATTAAAGAGCCATGATTTTAATGAAGATACAGTGGATCAATTACTTAAAGAAGAATTAACGCATAAATTCGTTAATGTATTAGAAGATGCAGGTGTCTTTAAAATGAATGAAGAAGGAAAAGAAGCTTTTATTAAATTTGTAGAAATGGTAGGAGAAAAATAATGAAAAAAGCAAGTTTAGTGATTAAAGAAATTCAAGAGGGAAGTTATAATGATATTTTAAAAGTAGTTTATATTGATGAAAATCGTATTGAAAAACAACCTCAAAGATATGTAGAAGCCATTGAAAAATTTATTTCACTTTATGGGGATCAAGAAATTGAAATTTATAGTACACCAGGTAGAAGTGAAGTGAGTGGAAATCATACTGATCATCAAAATGGTGAAGTTTTAGCAGCCGCTATTAATTTAGATATTATTGCTGTTGTTTCTAAAAATTATGTCGTAAAAGTTTTATCAGATGATTATGATTTAAAACCTATTTCTTTAGATGAATTATCAAAAAAAGAAGATGAAGTAGGAACATCTGAAGGTTTAATGAGAGGTGTTCTTGCTCGCTTTAAAGAATTAGGCTATGAAATTGGTGGATTTAACGCTTATATGACAAGTGATGTTTTACAAGGGTCAGGGTTATCTTCATCAGCAGCCTTTGAAGTCATGATTGGAACCATTCTTTCAGGACTTTATAATGAAATGAAAGTCGATCCTGTCGTGATTGGACAAGTGGGACAATATAGTGAAAATGTCTATTTTGAAAAACCATGTGGTTTAATGGATCAAAGTGCTTGTTCCGTAGGAAGTTTAATTCATATTGATTTTAAAGATAATAGTAAGCCCGTTGTTGAAAAAGTAGATGTTGAATTTTCTTCATTTAAACATAGTTTATGTATTGTTGATGTCCATGCTTCTCATGCTGATTTAACAGATGATTATGCAGCTGTTCCTTATGAAATGAAAAAAGTAGCTCAATTTTTTGGTAAAGAAGTTTTAAGAGAAGTGGATGAAAAAGATTTTTATGATCAATTAGTAGAAGCAAGAAAAGAAGTGGGAGATCGTGCGATTTTAAGAGCAATTCATTTATTTAATGAAAATAAACGTGTTGAAAAAGCAGTTGCTTCTTTAAAAAATAATGATTTTGAAACCTTTAAACAAGTCATTAAAGCTTCTGGAGATTCGTCCTATAAATACTTACAAAATGTTTATTCAAATAAATATCCAGATAATCAAGCTGTTTCTTTGGCACTTGCTTTATCAGAAGGTATTTTAGAAAATCATGGTGTATGTCGTGTTCATGGGGGAGGATTTGCGGGAACGATCCAAGCCTTTGTAGAAGATGGATATGTTGATCATTATAAAGAAGAAATTGAAAAGTATTTTGGTGAAGGTTCTTGTCATGTTTTAAAAGTAAGAAAATTTGGTGGAATGAAGGTACTTTAAGATGATTAAAATAGAAAAAGTAGAAAATAATATTGATTTAATTACAATTAAAAATGATGAGTTAGAAGTTGTTGTTTCTAATTATGGATGTACGCTTGTTAAAGTGTTGATGAAAGATCAAGCAGGAAATATTGATGATGTGGTTTTAGGATATGATGATTTTAAATCTTATCAAACATTAGATGCTTATATTGGTGCTCTTGTTGGAAGAGTGGCTAATAGAATTAAAAAGGGAACATTTGAATTAAATGGACAAACCTATCATTTACCAATCAATAATGGACCAAATTCCTTACATGGAGGAATCAAAGGTTTCTCTTATCAAGTATTTGATTATCAAGTGTTAGATGAAACGAGTGTTGAATTCCATTATGTTTCTAAAGACGGAGAAGAAGGGTATCCTGGTACGTTAGATTTCAAGGCAGTTTACTTACTCGAAGGGGACACACTTACGATGCATTATCATGCGACAACTTCTAAAGATACACTTATTAATATTACCAACCATTCGTATTTTAATTTATCAGGTAAAAAAGAAAATGTGTATCAACATTTATTAAAAGTCCATGCTGATCAATTTGCATGTATTGATCCTGATGGTCTTCCTACAGGTGAAATAAAAGATGTCAAAGGAACTTCCTTTGATTTCAATGAATTTGCCTATATTGGAGATCGTGTAGATAATGAGGATGAACAATTACAACTTGGTAAAGGATTCGATCATCCAATGATTTTTAATACAAAAGAAAACCAAGTCGAATTAGTTCATGAAAAAACAGGAAGAAAATTAACTGTTTCAACGACTTTACCCCAAGCGCAAATCTACACAGCCAATTATTTAGATGGTCGCCTTGGTAAATATGGTCAACATTACAATGCACGTGATGCTATCTGTATTGAAACACAAAATATGCCTGATGCGATTCATCTAGAAGAAAATCCAAGTACGATTTTAAAAGCAGGCGACACTTATGATGAAAAGACATCTTATAAATTTGAAGTTTTAAAAAATCTCTAGAAAAATAATCTAGAGATTTTTAAATACATGAATTTCTTTCAATTAAAAAGCAAGGTAAAAGAATTTTAATCGGTGAAATATTTTCGTTATGCTTAAAAGCATCAAAGAGTTGTCTGGCAGCCATAAAGCCCATATCAAACGTTGGCGCAAAGACCGTTGTAAGAGGTGGATCAGTGTAATTGGTTGTTTCAATATTATCAAAGCCAATAATTGATACATCTTCTGGTATTTTGATATCGTATTGTTTTAAAGCGCGCATGGCCCCAATAGCAATAGGATCACTTGCCGCAAAAATAGCCGAAGGAAGTTTCTTGTTTTTAATAAGTTCATAAGTCATATTAAAACCAGATTCGATGGAAAAGGATTCTTCACTAATGGAATAATCAATGTTATATTCTTTACAATAGCGTTCAAAGTATTCTTTTCTTTGATCATGATAGAGTTTATCATGAATCATTTCTTTACCACCTAAATAAGCAATTGAGGTATGTTTTTTACTCAAATAAGAAACCACATCTTTAACGGCATTTTTAAAATCAAGTAGAATACAACACTCATGAATAGGATCAATATTCATATCTAAAAAGATAATATTTGAACAGAGCTTTTTATATGTTTCAATATCTTCTTGACTATATTTTCCAATACAAACTAAACCTTGAATATCCGTGAGTTGATTTAAATAATCGATATCTGTTTTAAAAACACGTTTGATCGCAATTTTATTTTTAAAACAATATTCTTCTACTCCTTGACGAATACTTAAATAATAAGGATCATTGGATTCTTCAATAGGAGATATCCATTGAATAATCCCTAATGTCATCACCGTATCATAGATTTTTTTATTTTTCTTTTTATAACCAAGCTGATTAGCCGCATCAAGAACACGCTGTCTTGTTTCTTTAGGAACAGACAGAGTAGGATCATTATTTAAAATACGTGAAACACTTGCACTTGATACTTTCGCTAATTCAGCAATATCTTTTATTGTTGCCATAAGGACCTCCAATCTATGGTTATTTTATCATTTAGTAAACTTGAAATCAATATTTACTAAAATATCATCTTCGTTTACAAAACATCTATTCAAAGGTAAAATAAGGAGTAAAGAAATGAGGTAGTACAATGAAAATAAATGAATCAAAACATGGCTTTGTCGTTCAAAGAATGACAGAAGTAAGTGAACTAAATTCAACAATGTATGAAATGGAACATATAAAAACCCATTTAAAACTTGCTTGGTTAAAACGTGATGAAGAAAATAAAACATTTGGCATTGCGTTTAAAACCTTACCAAGTGATGATAGTGGGGTTTTTCATATTTTAGAACATTCGGTTTTATGTGGCTCTCAAAAATATCCGGTTAAAGAACCTTTTGTAGAATTAATGAAAAGTTCAATGAGTACTTTTTTAAATGCCTTGACTTTTGAAGATAAAACTTTTTATCCTATTTCATCTAGAAATAATCAAGATTTTATGAATCTTACGAAAGTTTATTTAGATGCGGTTTTCAACCCTTTGATTTTAAATAAAAAAGAAATCTTTTTACAAGAAGGCTGGCATATTGAAGCTACAGAAAACCCAACTTATAAAGGGGTTGTTCTAAATGAAATGAAAGGGGCTTTTTCAAGTCCTCATGAAATCATGATCAATGCACTTAATCGTGCTTTATTTAAAGATAATTGTTATCAATATGTTTCAGGGGGTGATCCTGAAGCCATTACTGATTTAACTTATGAACAATTTATCCAAACTTATCAAAAATATTATCACCCTTCTAATGCCTTTGTCTTTTTAGATGGCGATGTACCACTTGATGACGTTTTAGAACTCTTAAATCAAGAATATCTTTCTTCAATGGAAGCAAATTTACCAATAGAAGGGCCTGTTTATCAACAACCTGTTCAAGTTTCTAGACAAGTGGTAGATTATGAAATAGGAGAAGAAGAAAATGCGGAAAATAAATATCGTATAGCCTGGGGAAATGTGATTGGAAGTTATCAAGACTATGAAAAGGTCATTGCGATGCAAGTATTAAGTGATGTTTTATGTGGGGATAATCAAGCTGTTTTAAATAAAGTTCTTTTAGAAAAAGGACTTGCTGAAAATGTTTATTTAACTATTAATGATGGTGAATTACAAAATTGGTGTCAATTAGAAGTAGATCATGTTAAAGAAGAAAACTTAGATCAAGTTAAAGAAATTGTTTTTGATACTCTTCAAACATTAATTAAGGAAGGAATTGATCATCAACAACTTGAAGCAACACTTGCTTATTTAGAACTAAATTTAAAAGAAAGAAATTTTGGAGGTTATCCTCAAGGAATTATTTTTGGTTTTCAAGTATTAGAAAGCTGGCTTTATGGAGGAAAACCAGAAGCGCATTTAGAATATGGAAAGATCTTTGATGATTTGAAAAAGAAAGTAAATGAAGGGTATTTTGAAAATCTTATCAAAGAAGTTCTTTTAGAAAATAAACATAGTTGTGAAATTGTATTAAAACCTTCAAAAGAATTAGGACAACTCCGTCGAAAAAAAGAAGAAAAGAAATTAACGGATGCTTTAAATTCTATGACAGATGTTCAAAAACAACAATTACATACAGAACAAAAACAATTAGATGCTTTCCAACAAGCACCAGATACTCTTGAAAACTTAAATACATTACCAAAATTAAGTCTTGAAGATATTGAAGCAAAAGCACAAAAAATTCCTTCAAAATTGATAGATATAGAAGGATGCAAGGTTTTAAAACATCAAACAGAAACGAATGGTATTTACTATTATGCTCTTTATTTTAATATCGATCATTTAGATTTAGATCAAATCAGTACGTTATCTTTTATTTGTTCCTTATTAGGAAATATCTCTACGACAAAACATAGTGCGAAAGATCTTTCTACCAAGATTCGTCTTCTTTGTGGATCAATGAATTTCTCTATTAATACATATGAAACAACAAATAAAGAAAATCAAGTTTACTTAAAAGCTTCATTTTCTACTTTAGAAGAAAATGAAAGAGAAGCTTTAAAACTTCTTATTGAAATCTTACAAGAATCTATCTTTGATCAAGAAAAAATGATTCATGATATTTTAAAACAACGCATTATTTCATTAAAACAAGCGATTACTATGGCAGGTCATAGTTTATCAATGAAAAGAGTTTTAGCGATGGTAAGTCCTTCGGGCGTTATTGATGAATATAGTGGAGGTATTGCTTATTATAAGTGGTTGAAAGAATTAGATGATCATTTTGATTTTGTTGAGTTAAAACAAAAATTAGAAAATATTTATCAAAATATTTGTTTCTATAATCGTTTAACTTTATCTTTTACAGGAAAGGATGATACAAATTTAGAAAAACAAGTTCTTTATTTAAAAGAAACATTAAAAGTTTCTGGTACTTTAGAAAAAGCAACCATCAAACCTTTTTCTATCAAAAAAGAAGGAATCATTATTCCTTCAGATATTGCCTATGCCTCTAAAGGAGGGTATCTTTTAGATACTTCTAAAGTGACACCACTCGCTTCCAAAATTATTTCATTAGCGTATTTATGGAATGTAGTTAGAGTACAAGGTGGGGCTTATGGTACAGGTTTAGTATCACGTGCTTCAGGATTTACATGTTGTTATTCTTATCGTGATCCAAATGGAAAAGAATCTTTAAAGAAATATGAAAAATGTGGAACATTCTTAAAAGATTATTTAAAGGAAAATCATGATTTAACGGGATTTATTATTGGAACACTTTCAGGGTTAATGCCACTTATGATGCCTTATAATATTGGTAAATATGGTGATTTGTATTACTTTAATAAAAATGATGAAAAAGCAAGACAAGAACAATTAGAAGCGATTTTAAATGTAGATAAGGATGAATTGTTAGAAATTGCGAAAGAAATCGATGAAACTTTAGAAAAAGGTGGAATATGTATTATTGGTGGTAAAAACCAAATTGATCAATGTGATCTTGATGAAGTTATTTCATTATAAAAGAGGTGTTTTCAATGTTAGAAAAATATGATGTTTATTTAAGACCATTTAATTGTCAAAGAACATTGCATATTTATTTGCCAAATGATTATTATCAAAGTGATGAAAGATATCCAGTTGTTTATATGTTTGATGGACATAATTTGTTTTTGGATAGTGATGCTACTTATGGCAAATCATGGGGCTTAGCTGAATTCTTAGATCATTATGATAAGAAATTGATTATTGTTGGTATTGAATGTAATCATGAAGGAAATGAAAGATTGAGTGAGTATTGTCCCTATAACTTAAACAGTCGTTATTTTGGACGTGTTCAAGGAAAAGGCGTTCAAACATTAGATTGGCTTGTATATGAACTAAAACCAATGATTGATCAAAAATATAGAACATATCCTTTTAGAGAATGTACAGCCATTGCAGGAAGTTCTATGGGTGGGTTAATGGCTTTTTATGGAGTCATCAAATACAACCAATATATTTCTAAAGCCGCTTGTTTATCACCTGCTTTTGGTTTATGTAAAAAACGTTTAGAAAGAGATCTTCCTCAAAATTTAAATCCTGATACACGTATATATATGTCTTTAGGAACGGAAGAATTTAAAAGACCACAACGTTATATTAAAAACATTCAAGAGTTTAATGATTATATTGTATCCAAAGGTGCAACAAGTTATATCAATATTATTCCTGGAGGTCATCATAATGAAGCTGAATGGGAAAAACAAAATGAGTTATATATGAATGTGATGTGGAAATAATGAAAATCGAATTATACGATAAAATTAAAAATCTTTATTTAAAATATCATAAAGAAAAAACATGGAATCATGTAAATGATGTAGCCAAAGAAGCTCAAAAACTTGCAACACAATATCATTTGGATATTGAAAAATGTAAGATAGCTGCATTATTACACGATATTAGTGCAATCCTTTCACCAGAGGATATGTATAAATACGCTAAAGAATTAGGATATCAAATAGATCCAAGTGAAGAAAAATATCATTTTTTATTGCATCAAAGAATTTCTAAAGAAATAGCACGTATCTATTTTTATATAGAAGATGAAGATATTTTATCAGCAATTGAATGTCATACAACTTTGAAAAAAGAAATGAGTGATTATGATAAAATTATTTTCTTGGCTGATAAACTTGCATGGGATCAAGGAGGAATACCTCCTTATTATCAGCAATTAAAAGAGGCAATTAATATTTCTCTAGATAAAGGATGTTATTGGTTTATTAATTATCAGTTTGAAACACATCAACTTCTTATGCCTCATACTTGGTTATTAGAAGCTTATGAAAAATTAAAACAGACAAATGAAAGCAAATAGTGTCGGGAAGAAATCTTTTTTCTTAACTATAATACAAGTACAGTAGAGAAAAGGAGAAAAGATATGGATTGGATAAATGCAATTGAGGAGACCATTCAATATATTGAAAGTCACTTAACAGAAAATATAACAGTGAAGGATGTTGCAAAACATGTTCATATTTCTGAGTTTTATTTTCAAAAAGGATTTGCCATGTTATGTGGATTCACTATTAGCGAATATATTCGTAAAAGAAGACTATCGCTTGCAGGTAATGAAATTGCAGGAAGTGATATAAAAATTATTGATATTGCTTTAAAGTATGGATATGATTCACCAGATAGTTTTACCAAAGCTTTTACACGTTTTCATGGTGTAACACCAACAGTAGCTCGTAAGAAGCATACAACTTTGAAATCCTTTGCTCCACTGAAACTAACAATAGCTTTAGAAGGAGGATATCTTATGGATTACAAGATTGAAAGAAAAAAAGCATTTAAAGTTATCGCTAATGAAAAAACATTTGCGTATGAAAATGCTAAAAAAGTTGTTCCTGATTTTTGGAAAGAACACTATCAAACAGGTAAAGGAAAAGTTATTAGAGGGATTTATGGAATTAATATTGATAAACAAATGGGACAAGAAAGTTTTGATTATTTAATTGCTGATCCTTATCAAGGACAAGTTATTCCAGAAGGTTTCGCTTTAGAAACTATTCCTGAATTTGAATGGGCAATTTTTCCATGTGTTGGCGCAATGCCTATAGCCTTGCAAGATGTAAATATTAAAATATTTACAGAGTGGTTACCGGCTTTAAAAGATTATGAATTTGCTGCGGGATATTGTGTAGAATATTATGATGATCCAACAAAATATCCTAAAGGTACATTGGATGAAAATTATTATTGTGAAATTTGGATTCCTATTAAAAAAAGATAAAAGAAATCTCTAATAGAGTTATTTTCTATTAGAGATTTTTATTTGATAGGATATCAATTAAAAATGGAACAACTTTTTCATTAGACATTTCATCTAAAGAAGAAATAAGGCGATATTCACTATGTTCTTCAGGATCTAATTGAATTACATAATCATTTGTATTTTTTAAAGTACAAATATAAACAAGACGGGTAAACATAATATTTTTACCTTTGTCAAAATTACTATCTTCATGAATAATTTGTATGACGTCAACATCTAAATTAACTTCTTCTTTAGCTTCTCTGATTAAAGCTTCTACAGGTGTTTCAAAGTCTTCTACAGAGCCTCCAGGAATATCCCAATATTCAGGATATACATTTGGTTTTCCTCTTTTGATAATACTTCTTTTAATGACAAGATATTTGTCATTGATTTTCATTAAACCATGTACAATGAGTTTGTTTCGAAATTCTTTCATATGATTTTCCTCCTTATGGGTAAGTTCTATTATAAATCTGTTTTCAATAAAAATGCAATGAGAAAAATATGATATAATAAAATCAATAAAGATTTGAGGAAATGTGTATGGATAAAAATAAAAAATGGATTGATTATATTATTGAATTACAAAGTTTAGCACAAGCTGGACTTACTTATGGAAAAGATGTTTATGATCAAGAGCGCTATGAACGTATTCGTCAACTTTCCGCTATAATGATGGCAGATATTTCAAATAAACCAGTAGAACAAGTAGAAGGTCTTTTTTGTAATGAAGTAGGGTATCAAACACCCAAAATTGATACACGTGCCGCTATTTTTAAAGAAGATAAAATCTTACTTGTACAAGAGAAAAATGGAACATGGGCACTACCTGGTGGTTGGTGCGATGTCAATGTTTCTGTTATGGAAAATACCATCAAAGAAGTAAAAGAAGAAGCAGGTCTTGATGTTGTTGTTAAAAGTGTCATTGCACTTCAAGATAGAGAAAAACATAATCAACCAATCTATGCTTATAAAGTATGTAAAATATTTATGCTTTGTGAGGTAGAAGGTGGTGCTTTTAAAGAAAATAGTGAAACAGTAGGTTTTGATTATTTTAGAAAAGATAATCTTCCATTACTTGCTGTAGAGAAGAATAATGAAGAACAAATTCAAATGTGTTTTGATGCTTATGAAGCAGGAGAAAATTGGAAAACATATTTTGATTAATTTTTTAAAGAAGGTGAAAAAATGAATGATGAATTAAAAGCTATTCTTGATCAAATGGAATTATGTATTGAAGATGATGAAATTACTTATGAATTTGATGATTTGATTGAAAAAATAAGTGATTTAAATTTAGGATTATCTTCTATAGAACCGTTATTGCGTTTTATAGAAAAACATCCTTTAGTCGATTTTGGTTTTCCTGGAGAAATAGTCCATTATTTAGAAAAATTTTATAAACAAGGATATGAAGAAAAATTGATTGCCTCATTAAATAGAAAACCAACACGTCATACTGTTTTTATGTTGAATAGATTAATTAATGGAACTACGCATAAAGAAGATTATTTGTTATTAATGAATGACATTGTTCATAGAGATGATGTTGAACAAGAAATAAAAGATGATGTACAAGAATTTTTAGATTTTCAAAAAGAGATGGAGTAACAGAAATGAATATAATAATAAATGATTTTCCTTTTGAGGATCAACAAAATACAGCATGCATTGTATGCTGTCATATTTTAGAAGGACAACCTATTTTATATGTAAGTCATGATGAAGATGATGGTATGTGGCAATTTCTATGTGGAAGTAATCATAATATGGAAGATGCAAGAATTGTTTCTTTATTTGAAACTTATAACCTTGATAACTCTATTGGCTTATTAAAAGATATGCCACGAGGTTATTATGCAATAAGAGAAAATGTAGAAAGTGATTGGATTATTAAAAAGAAATAATAGTAAAAGAAGCAATTTAGGAGTGCTTCTTTTATTTATGTGATATAATTTTGATTAGTTAAAGGAGTTGATTTATATGAAAATATTAGCTTTTACAGGAGCAGGAATATCAAAACAAAGTAATATTCCAACATTTATGGAAAGACCAGATGTAAGGGAAAAACTATTTAGAAGTTATGCCAATACACATCATAAAGAATATAATGAAGTTATTAAACAGCTTAAAGCCAATATGAATGGTGCTAAACCCAATGATGCACATATTGCTTTAGCTGAATATCATGTACCAATTATTACGATGAATATTGATGGATTGCATAAATTAGCTGGAAGTGATGCTTTAGAATTACATGGTGGTTTACCAGAAGATGACGAAATGGATATAGCGTATTCTTTATATAATAAACCAGTACTTTATGGTGATCCAGCACCAAATTATCAAAAAGCCTATGAAATGGTTTATAAATTACAACCAGAAGATATCTTTTTGGTAGTAGGATGTTCATTTCATACAGGAATATCTGTTGATTTAAGAGAAGTTGCGAAAGCTAGAGGAGCAAGAATTATCGAAATACAAGAAGATGCTGCTCATAATGTTAGAAA
>JAUNWT010000088.1 GCA_030540195.1 Bacillota bacterium
ATAATATTATTATTTCTAATATTATGGTTTATATTTTATTTAACTTATTTTAATACTCAATATAAATCAAAACAAGAACAAAAACGTTTAAAACAAAAACCGATATTAAAAGCAACATTAGTGTGTAGTAATAAAATTGTAGATTTAGATGATATTAATATATATGTTAGTGATTTTGTTATTGAAAAAGGATATATTTATTTTAAATTCAAGGAAGAATGCTTTTTATGTTCTGTTCCTATAGAGTTGTTTGAAAATATAGAAACAGTAAAAGAATTTGAGGCTGAATTTTATATAGATGAAATAGATGATTATAAAATTTATTATATTAAATCAATAAATGGTGTAGAAATTCCATTAAGAGATTGTAAAAAATACATTGAATATTGACATATTATGATATAATAAAAAGAAATATCAAAATTAAAATGTGGAAGTACTTCCACCTAGTAATAAAACAAAGGAGCGGTAGCAATGAAAGATTTAAAAGAAAAATGGATTGGACTAATTAAAACTAAAAAAGGCAAAGGCATTTTGTTAGGTATTTTAGTTATAATTCTACTAATTTTTGTAGGTGTCCTTTATATGAACAAAGATAAGACATTACAGTTAAATAAAGAAACAGTAGAAATTGAATATGGAAAAACATATAATCCTAACTTGAAAGATATTGTAAAGAATTATGATGATTTTAATGGCAAGGATTTAAAATTAGAAAGTACTATTAAAAATGAAGATGGCAAAGAATATCCAAGTGTAGGAAAATATGAAGTCAAAGTGACATATAAAAAACAAGAAGTAACACAAAAAGTAGAAGTAAAAGATACAACTAAACCAGAATTAACAGTTCCAGAAAACATTGAGATTTTACAAGGAACAGATTTATCAACATTTGATTTTAAATCTTTATTAAATGCTACTGATTTGTCAGAGTTAAAAGATTATGAAATTGATTATTCAAAAGTTGATGCAAATACTGTAGGGGAATATGAAGTAAATGTTTCAATTCAAGATAAATATGAAAATAAAACAGATGCTAAAGTAAAAGCTACAGTAATTGAAAAACCAACTATTAATGATGATGAAGTTGTTGTTCAAGAAATTGTAACAAATGAAGATGGAACAAAAACTGTTAAGAACTCTGTAAAGAAACAAGCAGAGGCTACAGATAAGAAAGTAGTTTCAAACAGCAACAATACAAATAAAAATACAGTAAGTTCAAGTACTACATCAAGTGGAAGTACTTCCACATCTGGAAATACTTCTTCAAGTAATAAAAATAATTCAAGTAGTAGTTCATCTAATAGTTCTAGCAGTAATAATGGAAGTAGTTCTTCAAAGCCTTCAAGTGGTTCAAGTTCTGGAAGTAATTCATCAAATAGTGGTTCAGCATCAACAGGTGGAAGTACTTCCACACCACATACTCATATTGCGGTTGGTAATAGTGGAAAATGGGTAAACTCTTATAGTGAAGTAGATAAAGCATTTAGCGAAATAGGAACTTATTGGGAAAGCAAACTTGATAGTGGAGAAATTGATTTTCAAACATATTGTAGAAAATGTCCTATAGGCTATACGAATGTCCGTAGCTGTACTTGTGGTAAGATTACATGGGATTGGCAATACAATTAAAAAAATACTTGCGTGGCACTCTTGACAGTGCTAAACTATAAAATGAAGAAATATAAAAAAGACATGACAAAGACATGAGGTCTAAAAGTTGTGTCTTTTTTGATTTTCTAAAGGAGTTGATATAAAAAATAGAAATTGAAAACTATGTGACAATTTGTATAATAATTTAGTGTAAGAAGGGAGAATAAATTAATTATGAGAAAAAAAGTAAAAGAAAAAGTATTAAAGTCTTTTAAAAAGTTTTCTGTATGTCTGTTATCATTAATGATGCTGTTTACAAACATGGCAACAGTTAATGCTAATGATTATTCAGGAACATTGTATGTAGCACAGAATGACACAGGACTACATTATGTTGGTGGTTCAAGCAAGTATGGTATTTTATCCAGAAAAGTACACATTGGTAATTGGGCTGATGCAAAAACTGTGTTCTGTATTGAACATGGAAAAGAACTGGCAACAGGAACATATGTAGATGCAAGTTATTCGTCAAATATGTCGGTTGAATTGCAACAGGCAACACGAATTGCATATTTAGGGTGGTACTCTAAACATGGAGATGTATTATTAGAGAGTGGAAATATTGGTACTCTAAAATATGACTATGCTTTTACACAAATGATGATTTGGGAAAGTCAAGGAACAGGTTCAACATTTACTGATAGTTCAGTTCAAGCTAGATATGAAAGCTTTAAGGCTGACATCAACAATCAAATTGCTCAAAGGTCAAAATACCCAAGTTTTGATAGTGGAAGTATTGAAATGAACGCAGGAGAAAGCGTCACATTAACAGATACAAATGGTATTCTATCTGGTTATAATTCATGTGATGGTACACTTGATGGAATTAGATTTGAACATACACAAGGAAGTAATGATTTAAAGATTACAGTATCAGAAAATTGCAATACTGAAAACTTTAATTTAACACTTAACAAATGTAAACAAATTGGATTGTATAAACATGAAGGAGGAACTGATTTTAGACATTATCATTTCGGTTCACATCAACAAAATCTCTATACAAACTATTATCCAGATGACCCTGTTGTAAGATTAAGTATGAAAATCAACTTATATGGTAAACTTGAATTGACAAAAACAAATGACAAAGACCAATTAGTTGATGGTTCTGTTTTCAAATTAAAAGGTAAAACAAATGGATATGAAAAAGATGTAACTGTTCAAAATGGGAAGATTTTAGTTGAACAAATTCCTCATGGAGAATATACATTAGTAGAAACAAAAAGACCTAATGTAAACAATACAGATGGTGCTTATAAAGAATTAACAGGAGAAGTATTTGACATTGAAATTAAAAGTAATCAAACAACTACAAAAACAGTTGTAAATGAAGAAAAAATTGGTACTGTTAATTTCAAAAAGACATTAGCAAAAACATCTACAGGACTATTTGGAGATGCAACTGTTGATGCAACATATAAATTAACTGTTGCAAGTGATATTAAAAATGCTAATGGAGATGTTGTATTACACAAAGGAGATAATGCTGTAGATAGATTATCTGGTAAAGATATTTCTGTAAAGAAAGCCGACAGTAATGGTAATATTACATGGACTAATCTATGGTTAGGTAACTATACTATTACAGAAATTGAAGCTTCAACAGGAACATTATTAAATAAAGGAACAGTTTCTGCAAGTCCTGTTTCAACTGTTGCCGAAACAAGCAATGAGGCTGTAGTCAATGAAACACAAGCTAATACAGTTAAACAACAACCTGTAGAAGTATTTAAAGAAGGTATCGGTCAAGACAATCACGCAAGTGGTAAAGTAACAGGTCTAAACGGTGCTGAATTTACTATTAAATTACAAAGTGAAGTTAATAAAGTAGGTTGGGATAACGCAAGTACCTATGATGTTGTAACAACTAAAAATGATGATGATGGAGCAAGTGGTTATGCAACTACTAAACCACTTCCTTATGGAGTATATGTTTTAAGAGAAACAAAAACACCAGAAGGATATATTAAAGCACCAGATTTAATTTTCTCTATCACAAAAGATAGTGATAAAGCTAAAAAAATTGCTATCAATAATGATATGGTATCTGCTTATATCAAAATGATTAAGAAAGATGCAAAAACAGGAAAAACAGTTTCTTTAAATGGAACATCTTTTAAAATCAAAAATAGAGAAACAGGAAAATATGTTACTCAAAAAGTAGGAAGTACAACTTATGATGTATTTACTACAAACTCAAAAAATAGAGTAGTATTAGACAAAAATTATTATAGTAGTGACAATGACTTAAAAGGAGAAGTTGTTACACCTTTAAAATTAATCTCTGGAAAATATCAAGTAGAAGAAGTTGGAACACCAAAAGGTTTCCTTGATGCTGAAAATCCTGTAGAGTTCAATGTTCTAAACGAAGTTGACCTTACAAAAGATGATGATGGAGATAACCTTGTTACTGTAGTTGTTAGAAATGAACAACCAACAGGAACATTAAAAATCAACAAAACTGTAGCATTAGATGATAAAGCTGATTTATCATTAGTAGATACAAGTGATTTAAGCGGTATCGAATTTACTTTAACTGCTAAAGAAGATGTAATTGATATGGCTGACGGTTCTATCATTTATAAAAAAGGTGCTGTTGTTGGTAAATACAACTTAAATAAAGATGGAACTTTAAAAGTTGAAAATCTACCAATCGGTAAATACGAACTACAAGAAACTAAAACATTAGATAATTTAGTATTGAATGATAAAGTATATGATGTTACATTTACACAAAAAGATACTAAAACAAAGGTTTATACTGAAACAAAAGCTATTGAAAACCAACCAACAAAAACAAAAATCTCTAAACAAACTATTACAGGAGAAAAGGAACTTGAAGGAGCAACATTACAAATTGTAGATAAAGACAATAAAGTAGTTGCTGAATGGGTTTCAACAGACAAAACATATTACATTGAAGGTTTAGCAAAAGGAGATTATACATTAGTAGAAACTCTAGCACCTAATGAATATGTTATTTCATCAAATGTTAATTTCTCTGTTGATGATAGCGGAAAAGTACATCAAGTAAAAATGGTAGACAAGCAAGTTAAGTTTACAAAGACAGATGTAACAGGAGAAAAAGAAGTAGCAGGTGCTGAAATTACTGTTACAGATAAAGAAACAAATGAAGTAGTAGACAAATGGACTTCTGGAAAAGATGCACATTATATTAGCGGATTAAAAGAAGGTAAAACTTATGTATTAAGCGAAGTCGTATCGCCAGAAGGATATGTAAAATCTACAGATATTGAATTTACAGTTACTACTGATAAAGAAACTCAAAAAGTCAATATGAAAGACAAGAGAGTAGAATTTACAAAAACAGATGTAACAGGAGAAAAAGAAGTAGCAGGTGCTGAAATTACTGTTACAGATAAAGAAACAAATGAAGTAGTAGATAAATGGACTTCTGGAAAAGATAAACATTATATCAATGGATTAGAAGAAGGTAAAACTTATGTATTAAGTGAAGTGACAGCACCTAGCGAATATGTAAAAGCTACAGATGTAGAATTTACAGTTACAAAAGAAAAAGTAGACCAAAAAACTACTATGATTGATAAACAACTTATTGTTTCAAAAACTAATTTCGGTGGAGAAGAAATTCAAGGTGCATCAATGCAAATTATAGATAAAGAAGGTAATGTTGTTGATGAATGGATTTCTACAGATGAAACTCATTACGCATCTGGTTTAGCGGAAAATGAAACATACACACTCCATGAGGATTTAGCACCATTAGGATATAACGTTGCTAATGACTTTGAATTTACTGTAACAACAGATAAGGAAACACAAAAAGAAACAATGGTAGATAATGTTGTAAATGTTAAAAAAGTTGACAATGAAGGAAACTTATTAGAAGGAGCAACATTACAAGTTGTATCAACAAAAACTAAAAATATTGTTGATAAATGGGTTACAGGTCAACATATCTTTGATATTACAAAAGAAATGAAAGCATCTTTAGAAAAAGATGGCAAAGTTGAAAATATGTATATTGATGAAGATGATGCAACTGTAACATATAAATTAACAGCTAATAAAGATAGTGATGATTATACATTAATGTTAATCAAAGAAGGAGAAGTAAATTACTATAACATTGATAAAGATGGCAATTCTCCATCTCTCAACCTAGTAAATATTTCAGTAATAATATGGCTAGTTTCTTCATTAGGTACATAATGATTTTTATTTTCTGGGTCTTTAATGTAACCGATATTTTGGATATGTAGCCATTACCTTTCCTTGCAATGCCTTATTATGCTTTCCATCTCTTGTTTTCTTTGAACAATCTCTTAAAAACCATTCATTAAAAAATGCTCTTATCTTTATATCATCATGAAAATTTGCAGATGTCTTTGAGTCCAAATTTTCATTTACTGCTACAAATCTTACACCTTTCAGTTGAAAATATTCCTCTATGTAATCATCTATACCAGATGCAACCCTTCCAAATCTTGATAAGTCTTTTACAACAACCATATTAATGTGTCCTTCTTCAACATCATTAATCATTTCACTAAAGCCGAGGTCTATCGTAAAAAGCACCGCTTTCTCCATCATCAACATAGGTCTTATAAACCTTTAAGTGATTATCTCTACAGAATTTAGTCAATAGATTTTTTTGATTACTTATACTTCCACTTTCGCCATATCTTTTTAAATCTTCTAGTCTTTCATTTGATAGTCTTGTCAATATACCAACAGTATATCTTTCTGGATTACTTATTTCTAACATAATGTTACCTTCTTTCCGTAACATTCAATAAGTACCCACTTGCAAATATCCTATTGATTATATAATACTTTTTAATTTTTTACATCTATTTCTACATATTTTTCTCTAATTTTTTTTGCACATAGTTTTTAAATACTTCTTTGATTATTGTTTCAATATCTTTTCCATTTTCTATAAATATCTCTTTTATTTCATACTTGCTTTTCATTTTTACCACTCTCCTTTTAGGCACTTATTGAATATCTTACTATATTTTTTTTAAAATCCTATTCGCTCTCTTTATTGCATTTTTAGGATTGCATAATTTCATCATGGTTATCATTTCTTCTCCTAATTGCAACGGATTTATTTTAGTAGCACTATTTTCTAATGTATATAATGCAATTATTCCATAGGCTACCGCTTGTTTTTTAGTAATTAAATCATTTTGCATTTTTCACTCTCCTTTAGGTGGAAGTACTTCCACCTTAAAATTTTAAATAAAACATAAATTAAGTTGGCAAAACTTACATAGGGTTCTGTTTCCCTTTCCTTCGCAGAAACAATCTTTTTTTAAGATTGAAGTATCATTATCACTACTGTACTTCTTCGCCATTTGAATGTGCCTCATTCAATTTTTCCCTCATTATATCCGCTATTCAATATATGACTTTCGACTTCTTGGGGCTAACATACAATAGATAAAGTATTTATGTTTTTATATGACACGTTATTTTTCGTGTATTTGTCAATGTGCTTATATAAAAGAGTTTTATATTCTCTTTACTTGTTAGCACAGTTGACTTTTTAAATAACGTGCATTTTTTTAAATTTTTTCTAAAAAAAAGAAAAAGAACTATTTCTAGTCCTTTTCCTCTTTAAATTACAGTAACAGCAAACAAAATAAGTTTTGTCCGCAAACATATTATAACTACATTCTGTTAAAAATCAACATTAATTTTCTTCAAAAAGAAAAAAAGGCTCTACACCTTTTTTTCGCAACTGAAATAAAATTTACAGTTAAAAATTCATGTGAATGAGATTTTGTTATCAACAAGTTACTATTTCTAAATCTACAGTTACTGGAGTTTTAATGCAGATTTTAGATGATACTAAAAAACATGAAACTAAATCTTACTATACTTTAATGTTTGTTAAAAATGACGTTACATCTTATTCTAATATCGACATCAAAGGTAATGAAACAAGACATTACAATTATGAATTTAACTGCAAATACATTATATCAATATCGTTTTTATCTTTCAATATCAAAATCATCATATTTTAATCTTTCTTTTTTACTTTGTGCTTTCTCTTTCGGTAGTCCATCATTATTCAATAAATAGTTCAAATCATATTGTTTGCTTATATTACTAACCTTTATATCTCTAATACATGACTTTAAATATGGGTACTTATCAAGTATTCTTACAAGTTCTGTTACAACCTTTGCATAGCTTACTTCTTTTTTTGTTTCATACACAGAACCTTGTATATGTCTAAAACCATTTTTCAACAAACTTTCCTTAATTTGTTGATATGCTATAGTATATGATTTTCCTAGATGTTTCTTTAACTTATTTGTATCTAAATCAAAAAATATAACCTTCCGTACTTCCTTTTCCTTTTTATTTTCTTTCATCTTATGAGTTTATCCCCTTTAAAACATCTTCATATCCACCATCAAGAAACCAATACCACTCTTTGATATAGTCCATGAACCATTTTGCTTTTGGAAGGTCTGCAACGCACAATGCAAAATATCCAAAATCACTATCTTTCCCCTCAAACACTCCTATTGATGTTTCTTTAATTTTATGTTCTTTGAAATAATCTCTTAATGTACATAGTTTTTCATCTACTGTTATATTATTAGCCTTTAATTTTTTTTCATCAAAAACAAATTGCATTTTCATTTCTTCCATTATATTCACTCTCTTTCTTATTTTGTTATACTATATTTTTATTAAATTTTCAATTTTTCAAAAAGGTGGAAGTACTTCCACCTTGATTATTCATCAAAATAAACCGAATATTGATTAGGTACTGCTTTTTTAGGAAAACAAGTTTTAATCCCATTAGCATTTGTTGTAGATACTCTTTCCCATAGATTATGATGTGTAAAATGCTGAATACATTTCCAACCACAACTTGTATATCCAATTTCTATATCTTTATTTAAAATATCAAACATTTGTCTACTTGCCATTTTTCTTCTCCCTGTTATTTTTTAATAGATAATCAACAAATTCATTTTCCTTATCCTTTTGATATATTAGATGAAAATGTGGTACTCTTTTATCTTGAAAAAAATGAGGCACTATTACACCGATACGTTTATTGACTACTAAAAATTTTATATATTCATCTAAAAGCTCTTTATAAAGATTTTGAATTTCTTTATTACTATAAATATTTTCATCATCTAATATATCAATCAACGTGCATGAATAATGTGATGGTTCTAAATTATCATCAAAATCTTCTTTGTTCATATTATTAAAATCTTTTAAAGCCTCTTTTCTTAATTTTAAATCCATCATTGAATATTCATTCGCTACAGATTTTTTTCCATCAATTAAATATAGTTTTTCATCAAAAGAATAATGTTTATTATAATGCTTTTCTGTTGTTGCAAACATATAACCTTCAAAATAATTAATTCTTCCTTTAATTGGGTAATCGTCATTTAATTCAATTCTTAACATTTTACTTTCTCCATCATCTTATTGTATAGATTTTCTTCTTTCTTTTCATTGTCACACATTTTTACATGAAATTCCATTGCTTTTGAAACATCTCCATCATCTAGTGCTTTTTGAAATTCATCATAAAACTTTTCACTCTCTTTATGGATTTGCTTTATTTTCTTAAATTCATTACTTGTTTTCAATTCGTTTTTTCTTAATGCACTTATTTTATTTTTTTCGTTCGATATTTCACACGCAATAAATTCAAACAGTGTTAATGATGAATTACAATCTTCACTGTCATAATATTTTTCAATTATTTTATTAACAGCCTTTTTACAATCATTATACGATTTGGTATTAAATTCATTTTT
>JAUNWT010000089.1 GCA_030540195.1 Bacillota bacterium
ATACAATATATACAATATATACAAAAACATATTAATATATAAAGAAAAACGTTGACTTTAATTTTCCTTGATTTATAATTTCTTTGTAGCAGAAAATACTGCTTATATAAATATGAGTTACATTGTATCTATGCAAATATGATAGGATTTCAAAAATATATATGCTTGTAATTAAATTCTATCATTTATCTTTAATCATAAATATAACTTATTATTACAATGTAGCTTTCATATTCCCTTCCCAAAATTATATATAAATAAAAAAAAGGAGTTTGCATAATGTCATGCTTATTCCTTTTTTTCATCATTGTTATTTTGTACTCTCCAAAGAATTTTGATTTCTTCATGAATACCACGAACTCTGTATCTATATGTCGATTTTAATTTTTCAGGATTATCATTAGTTATAAATATTGTATCAAATGTATCTCCTCTTACATACTTGATACCATTCTCTAATTCTTGAAATGTTTTTATTGGTATAATCTCCAAATTATCATCTACATATAGTTCTAATAGAAATGTTTCAGTATCTTTATAAAGTAAAGTATTAGATTTAATTACTTCTTTTCCCATTTCTCTTTTAGTAAAACGAAACCAATCCTCATGATTTTTCTTATATTTTTCAAAGTCTTTTTCTAGTTTTTCATAATCTTCTTTGATTTTTTCAATATAATTTTCTACTCCATTTTTTTCTATATACTTAACTGCCCACCCTGTTGATTGTTTTATCATAATTGTATTATTTCTCCTTTCTTATCTCAAATAGCTTTATTTTGGCTTGTATGAGTTGTTTTACTATATAGTATAGAGATTATTGTATTTTATATTTTGCTCCATATATCGCAAAATATCGCTATTATATGTTACTTTCCTTTTCTTCATTCTCCCACAAAAGTTTTTGACCGCAATTAGGACAATAATTCATTCCTAATTGCACATCTTGTTTGCATTTAGGACAAGTACCTGTAATCCATTCTCCATAAATTGGATTACCGCCATTGCATTTCAAATTTTCATCTTTAATATCAAGTGGTTTCATTGCTGTTAATGTATCTTCAATTTCTACAATTTTCAGTTTATCAAACCCATTGCAACTCAATTCTAATCTCTTTTTTACGTTTTCAGCTACCTTTAAAGATTTATACTTTTTTGGTTCTTCTTTAAATCTAGTAAAATTTGCATATTTTTCCCCCTGAAAAACATAATCATAGCCTGTATAAAAATCACCATGTTCATTTTTTATTGCATACATTGTTTTTTCTCCTTTATTTCTAAAAATATATCCTCTTGAATTTTTTGGTCTACTTTTGCTTTCCAGTAATCACTTATACAATCAACACAACTCTTATGGCTTAAACCACCTTTTTTATCAGTAATACACTTTTCTTTTGTGCAATAAGAACAACATAATGATTGAGGCATATCATACATTGATTTAGCAAATTCTCTTATAAGTTCATCATTTGTCTTTTCCATTGCTTTTATATCTTTCTATCATATCAACTATTTTTTCATCATCTTTTGCATCTTGAAAATATCCTCTTTCTCTCATTTCAAGTAAGATAGATACATCACTAAAACAATTATCCATCACATGAGTTAATTCGTCTAATGCTAGTAGTAAATCTAATTCAAAATCCCTTTTAAATCCTCTAATTCGTTTCATCTTTATAAACAATCCTTTCATATATACATAAATTATAAGCCATGAACAATCCCATACCGACAATAGTTTGTAATAGAATAGACAATGTAAATAAAAATACTGCTGTATTGTTGATTATTAGTGATACTACAAATTTTTTCATTACACCTGTTATAATTAATGTCACAGGAATAAAAAATATCAATAATGACCTATTCACAATATCAAATAAAAATTTAATAATTTCTAAAACTAAAATCATTAGTAGAATATGAATAAACCAATTTAATAAAAACATATCAGTGGAATTATTTTTTGATATATTAATTGTAGTAATAAATCCACTAATCACTTTAGATAGCAAAGCAAACAAAGTAAAGGTTACTGCAAAACCAACATTATTTTTTATATTTTGCATTTTGTTATACTTGCTTTCAAAGTTTTTATTTTTACCAACCACATTAATTAAAACTAATACCCATACAAGGATTGTAAGAATAATCCTAGAGTGTTTTCCAAATAAATCAATCATATTGTACATTTTCTTTACCTTCCTTTATAGTTTTATATAAATAGTATTTTGTGTAATTATTTCAATTCTTCCACTATCATTAATCGAAAAATTAACTACAGGACTTGTCATTATTGTATCTCCATTATCCAATAATAAAATCACGTTCTTTCCAACTTCTAATATTGGTTTTTGAACAGTAGGAAATACTTCTTTAAATTTTGAATTATCTCCTACCTGTTCTAGCATCTTTTTAAAATATCTTTGACCTTTTACCATATTATTTCTTCTCCTTTGTTCTATTTTATTATTCTTTTGCAACCATCATGATTAACTTATTAATCCAATCAATATAAGCATCTTCTCCAAAATCTTTTTTTACTGCTCTCTCCAATCTATCATGAATTAAATCATTTTCACATGGTTTAAATTCTTTACCAAATTCTAAACACACTTCATGCAGAGTGGCATTTGTTTCTTGCAACCAATCAATAGAATAGTTTTCATTTGCATCATAGATTTCAATTAGATTATTTTCTTCTCTAATTTTAAAATCAAATTCAAAAGTCTTATCTCTATTTAACTTTTCAACTTCTCTTTTTAGATTTTCTATCTTATTCATTTTGAACTCCCCTTCCTATTACACTATTATTATACTATTTATGTGTATTACTGTCAACACATTTTATATGTTTTTTTAAAGGGACTTTTTATAGCCCCTTTTTATGATTTTTTAGATAAATCATGAAACTCAACTTTAAATAGTCCCAACTTTAGGTAGTGAAACACCATAAATTATTGTTCACATTCTTGGCATGGGTTCTCCAATCTTTTTTAGTTCCTTACTTTCGCAAAGGTATTCGATTGCTATTTTCATTTCGTTTAGCAATTTAGAAATTGAATGTATATGGAGCATCACATTACACCCCAACTTTTTTAACTCCCTCTTAATGGTTGGGAACACCACTTTGTCCTCATATTTTAATTAAAAAAGTTACTCTTTTTAGTAACTTCTTTAATGTGGAAGTACTTCCACATTTGCAATGTATCAATGCTTATTATTTACATATCTATTGTATTACTTTCAATATATTTTATCAATACCTTATTTTTCAATATCAAAATCATCATAAATAGATTTTAATCTTGTCCGTTGATTACTAATATTGGTATATTCTTTGCATTTTTCTTCAAGTAGTTTATAGTCACAACATCTATTTGCAACATTAGCTTTTAATTTTGAATTTATTCGTGCCTCATATAAATTTTGTGCTTTTTCCTTTAAATGTTGTCCGTATCTATTTAACCATCTTAATTGGCTCTTTAATAATTCTTTATAGTTTTGTTCAGTTTTTGTAAGACTTGTTGTATTAGTGTCTATGTATTCATATTCGCTTTTAGGTATTGGTATCATATTATTAAAATTAATTGCACCTAATTTACCACCATCTATTTTGTAAAAATCTATTGTATTTTTCATTTTTAAATGTTTTTCTTTTGGAGATGATAAAGGGGCAAAATATTCCATTTCCTCTATTTTAAATAATACACCTACAAATGGTCTTAATTCTTTTTCATTAGCATTATAACTAACTCTATAATCATATTTTCTTAAATAATCACAGTATTTACTATTTACAGTTACTAATCTATATTGAAATGACATACAAATTCTCCTTTAATAAAATAAAGGGGAGCAATCAATAGCTCCCTATCTTTTTTAACTCCCTCTTAATGGTTGGGAACACCGCTTTTTTAACTCCCTCTTAATGGTTGGGAACACCGCTTTTTTGAATGTATCCATTCATAATTAGTATATATATTATACTATATTTTATTCTAATTATCAATATTTTTACACAAAATTGTTGATAATATAAATAACATTAAAAATCTTTTTCTTTCTCCCATTCTTCAATGTCAGTTATATTTCCGTTCTCTATCCATTACTTTCAATCTATAACCGCAAACTTTAGCAATCTTGATTATATTATCGAATGTTGGATTAGAATTTTCTCTTTCATAACTTGATATTGTTGTATCTGCAAGTCCTACCTTTTTGCCTAGTTGCATTTGTGTTAGGTTTGCTGATAATCTCATATTTTTAAGTATCATACCAATCACTTATACCACCCAACTTATTATTGCACATTTTGAATATTTTATTGGGTTTTCGCAAGGTTCTTGCGATTTTTTTAAAAATATGATAGAATTAAAGGAATAAATGAATATTTTTAAGGAAGGAAGGAGAAAAATGTCAAAAAAAGATTTTTTTGTGCTAATACTATTTATTGTAGATATGTTTGTTGCATTTGCTATATGTTCTTATTTTAATATTAGCAATGTAGTATTATTAAAATCATATACTGCTATGAACATGGATATTACTTATGAAGTTTTAATTTGGTTCGGTCTTGCAATAATTCAAGCTATCTTCATTGATAGAAAAGAGATTTTTGCAAATAGCATATATGAAGATTAGTAAAGGTGGAAGTACTTCCACCTTTTAAAATTGGTTTAACACTTCTTTACAAAACTCTCTATAATCATTTGCTACATTTTCTTTTGATTTTTCAATTAAAATTTCTTTCTTTGTACTACAATCTACAACAGGTTTTGATTGATAACGAATAGTTGTATCATATACCCTTTCTTTAAATAATTCTTTCAATGTATTAGTCCATTCTTTATCAACATTATTTCTATTTGCCATAGTTACTAGAATTTTAAAATCATAGTCTAACTGTTCAGTTTCTAACCAATCAAACAAAGTATTTAATGTTGCATCTAATCCCTCTAAACCACTTTCATCAATTTTAATAGGAATTATAATTGTATCTCCTTCTTTGTAGCATGAACACATAGCATTATAAGTGAGTGCATTTTCAAAAGGCGAATTGTCGATAATAGCAACATCATAATCATTTTGAATTTGATTAAAAGCTTGTCTTAATCGTCCAGAAGGATTTCTACCACTCATTTTTATTTGAGTATCAACAACTGATAGTCTATTTGATGATGGTACAATATCTAAATTATCATATTGTGTGTGTTGAATTGTTTGTTTAATGATTTTAGGGTCTAAATAAATATCGCTAATATCTTTTTCAAAAGGTGTTTGCATCACATAATTATGTAATACATTACAACTTTCTAACAATTCCTTTCCTGTTTTGTTATATTTCTCAACAAGTTTCAAAGCATTGTCCTTTCCACCCTTTTCCTTTGGTTTTAATACAATTTTTGTTGTATTTGCTTGAGGGTCATTATCTACTAATAAGACTTTCTTTCCATGTTGTGATAAATAATATGCTAAATTTAATGCGGTTTGAGTTTTTGCAACTCCACCTTTTTTATTTTGTATTGAATAAACTTTCATTTTTCTTACTCTCCTTTTCTATTATTTTCAATATAACTTGCGAAAAAATTAAATCTTTCACTTTCTTTATTTAAAAGTGTTGAAACTGAACACTTTTTTCCATTTCCTTCAAATATGATTTCTAATTCATTAGTAGTTATTTTGTCATTTAATTTATCAATCTTTCTTGCGATTGATAATAATTCCTTTATAACTTGTGTTCTTGTGTATTGTGGCTTTTCTTGTTCATTTTTGTTATTTTCATTATCTTTATTATTAGTATTATTTTCTTCTTTCATTTGTTTTAGGTACGTTCTAACTTGTCTACCACTAATACCTACTTCTTTTCCAACCCATTCACTTAAATTCTTACAATCATTATTAAATTTGATTTCTTCATCAGTTCCTTTTCTTCTTTCAAATTCCTGTAATGCTAGGTTGATTGCCGATTTTCTTATTTCTTGTATTTCCTCTGGTTTTAGTTTTCTTTGCAAATTTGCATGGTTTATTTTCTTCTTTTCTTCATAGATAGTTGATGGCTTTTGTTCCAATCTCACATCAACCATACCATCATGCAATCCTTTATCATATAGATGTTTAATTGCAGTACATCTTCTATGTCCGCTTAATAATGTATATTTTTTGTTATCCCCACAATCTTCTTCATAGGCAATTCCATTTTCAAGTTGCCCATATTCTAAAATAGATTTTTCAAGTTCTTCTATTTCACTTAAAGGGTAGTTATTAAGTTTATTCAATCTAATATCATCTATATGTATTTTTTTTGTTTTTACTCCGTTACTCATTAAATCATTTAGTGCCATTTTTATTATCTCCTTCAATTCTTATTTTTTATCTATTCTATAGGTGGAAGTACTTCCACCTATATTTTATATAAAGATGTCTTTTAATTCCGTAAATATGACATTTAACTTTGGTTCTGGAATGATATATTTGTTTAGAAGATTATTAACAATATCAATTTGCTCTTTATTAAGACCAATCCATTTATTATTTTTATCTACACCCACGAACAAAACATTTCCTAATAAAACATTCAAAATTTTAAGATGAGGTTCGCTTGTGCAGATAATTATATTTGGTTTAGCATCTTCTTTGAATTTGCTTTCTTCATCAACCAAAACATCAATATTGTGATATTCCAATTCTTTTATAAAAGAATATCTTTCAACTGTATCACATTTGATTAACTGATATATATTTTTCAAATCAACCTTTCCTATATCTACTTTCTTTTGCTTTTGCTCTGGTTCTTTTAATATTACTTTCATATTCCATACCTCTCTCTTTCTACATTATTATTATACTATTTATGTGTATTACTGTCAACACATTTTCAAAGCTAAAAAAATAATTTTGTTAGATTATCAATCAATGTTGCTAATGTATGTGCGGTAATTTGTGCCAATAGACATACACCAATAACTACAGTTACTAAACCTCTTGAAGTAAAATTAAGTTCTTGATTTTTCATTTCAATTCCCTACCTTTCTAACATTCATCATCAACATTAATGACTAATTTATCATTAAAGATTTCAAAAGATGATACTGTCATATCTTTAAATTCAAAATCCATATCATCATCATACCCACTAAATACAGTTCTTCCTTGCATAAAAGAATAAATCTCAATTTCTTGGCTACCTCTATCAATTAGCATATCTAAAAAATCATCTACTGTTACTGTCATTTTTGTTGTCCTTATTGAGTTCCTTTGAACTCCCTTTCCTATTACATTATTATTATATCATTTATGTGTATTGCTGTCAACACATTTTTATGATTTTTTTCTTAAAACATAACAATAAATGTATATTCATCATCAATTTTATAAACTTTAATAACTCTAGCATTAATTAAATCTTTATCAATATAAAGTTTTATATCGAGTGAACTTAAATTTTTAGCTATTGTTTTTTCTTTTTTGCCTAATGACAATTTAATTTTAAATGTTGCATTTGAATTATGTTGTTTAATAATACTACTCATATAATCAATAGAACTAAAACATACATTTTCCGTAATGTAATCACAATATAATATATGTTTATTATCCAATCTTTCTAACCATTGTTTTTCCATAATCAATAACTCTCTTTCTACACTCTTATTATATCATTTATGTGTATTACTGTCAACACATATTAGAAGTTTATGAAAAAAGATGCTTTTTTTTCGCATCTTTATTCTTCTTTTTTCTTGCTTTCTAAAATTCTCTCTCTTTCTTGATTGCTAATTTCTTCTAACTTGTCCGCCGATACTGATTGAACATAATTATTATCTTTATCATATATCTTATATTCATCATCATTTATCAAATACATTGTAGCCGATACATCATATCTATCCCATACAACTGATTTTCTATTCAAATATACATATTGGTTTGTATAAGGCAACTTTACACAGTATGTATTGTTATCACTTCTTTGTCTATCAATCATCTTATTAGAGAAATGTATTGACTTGATATAATGTTCATCTTTTTCAATTACAATTTTTCTCATGTGTTCAAAGTCACTCATTTTATTTTTTAAATATGATAAATACGCATCATTTTTGTTTATTTCCATTTTTAAAACATTCGCTTGATTTAGTAATTCTTTAACTTCATTCAATCCAATATTGTTTAGTTCTTCTCTAGCATTTTCAAAAAGTTTTACATCTTGATTTTTTTGTACATTTTCAATTCCAAACATTTCTACATTTTCTTGATAAATTTGATAGTCATTATATTTTTCAATATATATTGATGCAATAGGAATATTCCTTTGTAAAGAGTTATATTTTTCAATCGTTAAATTATTTTCATGCTCTTTTGTTTTTATTTCTTCTTCCAATTTACTTGTAGCATCTATTAGGTCATTATAACTTTGAATACCTTCATTATTAAGTATTTCTATTTCTCTACATACATCATTATACTTTTTCATTTCATAGTACTTTGCTAATTGATATTTAGGGTACAATTTACCATCAACAATACTGTAGCCACTCTTTATAATAGCCTCTTTACTTCTTAATGCAGTTTCTTCAAATTTTTCGGCATAAGGATTTTGTATTTGTAAAAATTCTTTAAAATCATAGCTTGTACTTTTCCTTGTTTTTTCAAAAAAGAATTGCTTTAAAGTTTGTTCCTCATATTCTTTACCTATTGTTTTTAATCTTGTAAATTTTTTTGCTCCATAAGGTCTAACTGAAATATATTTTCCTCTATTCCTTATCTCAAATCCATCAAGTGCTAATTTTCTTAACATATCATCAAAAGACATTTCAGTTAATTTCAATTCATTAATTCTTGCTTGTATTTTGCTTTTCCAACTCTCATTAGAATAAGCATATAAGATATTTGATGATTTATGCCTTGTTATCTTTGGTGCATCTTCTATTATTCTACACCCATACTCTTTTGCTATTTCATCACTCTTATATTCAAAAAAAGAACAACAGATTTTAATTTCAATGGAAATGTTGAGGTATGTATTAGGCTGTAATAATAAGTATGCAAATATAAACAATTTCAAAAGTAGATGTATTTATAAACCTGTGGAACAGATATATGATAAAACAGGATTAGTGATAGAGGCACTGCCTGTACAGTGCTATGATGTGAAAAATAGTGAAACAAAAAATAGATTTTTATTTGATACTAGAAAAGGCAACATAATAGAAAATGTTGAAATGAGGTAATGAAAATGGATAATGTAACAAATAAGACTATTTCTATATTATTTATAA
>JAUNWT010000090.1 GCA_030540195.1 Bacillota bacterium
GTCCACGCAACCGTGTACGAAAGTCCACGCAACTGTGTAAAAAAAGCGCTTGACTTACACACATAATAATGTAGAATATTTTATATAAATAAAAATATTTGTTGAAAAGGATAATGAAATTATGGAGTTTAAAGAAACAAGAATAAAACAACGGAATGAACTGATTCAAGCTACAGGAAAACTTGACTATTATCAACTGAAACTGTTCTTTTATGTTCTATATAAAAGAAAGAAAAATCAAACACAAGTTATTGTGCCAATGAAAGAAGTATTAGATACTTTAGGAATTATTAAAGGTGGTAAAACATATAAACAAATGATTTTAAGTTTAGAAAGCTTTAATATTAGAATGCTGACTACATTAACGGTGTGGAGTGATGAGAAAAAACAAAAAATCATTGATGAAAGAAGGAAACTGGAAGATAGAAAAATTAAATTGTTACTTGAAGATGAAGATGCTAATAAAAATCAAGTTATGATAATAGATGAAGAACTTCAAAATCTATCTTTAATACCACCTTATACAGTAGATGAATTAAGTGAAATGTCATCAAATGAACGTAGGGAACTTGATGTATATGTATTTCCAAAAATACAGTTTATTTCTGGAATTGTAAAAGAAACTAGGAAAAACAATATAATTGAATTTAATATACACAAAGACCTTGTTCCTTACATTGATGAATTACAAAAAAGATGGACATGGATTGAATTTAATGAAATTATAAAACTAAAAAATAAGTATGCCATTAGGATATATGAGTTCTGTAGAGAAAAGCTAGGAGATAATCTAAATATCTTATCTTATGATTGGTATTTGAAAGATTTAAGGGTGTATTTAGGAATTGAGGATAAATATGGAGATTGGAGAAATTTGAATTCAAAAATAATAAACAAAGCCATGAAGGAAATAAACGAAAAATGTAGTGATGTGTCATTTGAATATGAACCTTTAAAAAATCGTGCAGTATATGGTATTAGAATGAAAATATATAGATCATCATTCCTACCAAATTTTAATAAAAATAAAGATAGTGATAAGCCAAAAGAAGAACAACTAGAAGAAACAAAAAAAGCTAGTGAAAATGATGAAGTAAAAGTAGAAAACAATACTGATAAGGAAACTACTGAAACAAATAATACAACTAATTCTACAGAGGTTGAATATACAGATGAAGTGAAAAATTTCAAGTGGTGGGAAGATTAAAAATGTGCTATAATACTAATGGATATAAATTGAGATGAAACGAAAATACCAACCTAATACAATACACCATCAAAATTTATATTCTTGATAAACGTTAAAGTATGCTTATTGCATACTTTTTTCTTTAAGTAGACATAAAATGCAAAAAATAGAAAAAGATGTTAAAATAAAAAGGGAAGGATAATTAAACAAAAGAAGAAATCCTATAAAACCCATTTTGCAATTAGAATAAGAATATAAAAATGATATATTCATAAGATAAGCCTTACCCCAGATTGTGGGGTGGGCTTTTTTTGGATTATAGCATCATTGAAAAAGAATTTGATACATATATGAAAAAGACAATAAAGAACACTATTATTAATTATGCTGAAAAAGAAATGAGAAAAAATACAAATGAAATGTCTTTAGAAACTTTTGATTATGAACAGGCTACAACAACGATTGATGATGATTTGTTTTTAACTGACATTAAAGAAATAGTAACAGATGAAAGACTATTAAAGATAATATTAAAACTCTCAAATGAGAAAAGAGAGATATTAAAATATTCGGCTATAGATAATATGACATCTGTAGAAATTGCAAAGATAACAGGAAAAGACGATAGTACAATTAGAAGAATACTTATAAATATAAAAAAATATATAAGAGAGGAATATTTGGAATAATATGAATTTAGTAGAAACATTGATTTACGCAAAAGATGGAAATGAAAGTGCTATAAATCATATAGTACAGCATTACAGCAGATATGTAGAAAATCAAATGATAAGATACAATATTGTTGATAAAGAAGATTGCAGAACAAATGTAAAAACAAGAATGATAAGAGCGATTGATAGATTTAAGATATAAAGTGTTGACAGCAATACACATAAATAGTATAATAAAAGTGTAGAAGAAAGGAGAACTAAAATGACGGAATATAAAATAGGAGATATGGTTATTGTTGATAATAAATTTGATTGTAAAATTAAAGATATTGTTCAAGGGGATTTTGAAGTAGAATACAAAAATTATCTACCTACACGGTTTATTGAAAAAAAGATAATGAAATTAAATAAAGTTCAATTCATTGTTAAAGAACCAAATAAAAAACCGAAAGTTGTTCATGCAAAAGAACTAAAAAAAGATATTTTCCTTTTGACTTTAGATTGTAAAACAATAGAAACAGTTACTATAAAAGAGTTTGAAAAGAGAAATATTATCATGCTAAAAGATAAAGATGCAAATGAAGTTGATAAGCAATGGAACTTTGACATTTACAATGGTGGAGTGGATATAACCAATGTTATTGGAAGTGTTGCTTTTGTTGGAATAGATGAAAAGAATAAATGGATAACTTTAACCCAAGAACAAATGGATTTTATAAAAAATGAATTTAAAGGAGAATACTAATGAAAAAGACAATAGAATATTGGAAAAAGATTTTTAGTAAAGTAGATGATGAAGTTGAAGTTGTTAGAGTTGAACAAAATGAAAACAAAACCAATATTAAAGTAATCTATTTAATGCCATATTCAACGCAAGAAGAAGAATTTAGTTTTGATATGAATTTAGCCACCAAAGATGTTATCAATAAATTTTGTGTATCTGTTAAAGAACGTGCTAATGAAATGATTTTTCATATAAAAGAATGTGCAAATGCTGTAGATGATATGTTTGATTAACAAGGTGGAAGTACTTCCACCTTGTATAAAAGGAGAACAAGAATATGAAGATGAAACATTTAGATGGAATAGCAAGAGATGGCTTTTATAAATATGTAACTGAAAATTATAAAAGTATGGAAAAAGAAGATTTAAAAGATTGTATAAGAGAAATTTGCTATGCGTTATATGAAAAAGATGAAATGCTTTATAAATCAATTCAAAAAAGTGCCTTAAATGAATTAACAGGTACATTCACACCAGAAAATGAATGTGAAGATGATGAACTTATAAACATTATAACTAGAATTAATATGATGGGATAAAGAGGAGAACTGATAATGAAAAAATTAAGACTATGTTTATTGGTATTTGCTATTGCAATTTGTATGGTATTTTTAACAGGTTGTGAAGATGAAGAAAAAACATCAAAGAAAGAAGATACTAAAACTGAACAGGTGGAAGAAAAAGAGATTACATATAAAAATCCTATGATTTGTATATATAGTAATTGGGAAAATGCAATTTATGTAGATAAAGATACAAAGGTTATGTATTGGTGGAGTGAAGGTAGTAATAGAGCTGGACTAACTGCTATGTACAATGCTGATGGAACACCTAAACTATATGATGGAGATTTGAGTAAATATGAGTAGTAGAGATAGAAATGTTATGGTTATTGTATGTTTTATAGTAGTAATATTACATACGATATTAATTGGTTGTGGATTATATATACGATTACATAATTATCCACAATCTATAAATACTTGTAGAGATTGTTTAGTAATTATAATGATAGAAATGGTTGGATTTGCAACATACATGAAATTTAATAAAAGTGGTATAGTGAATATTTTTCATCTTATTAGCAATTTATTTGTATTTGCATCAGCTATTTTCTTTGCATTTTTGGTGTTTTTACCTTGAAAATGAAATCATCAAAAATTGTACATATTATATTGAGGATTATTTTAGTAAATGATTGACAAATTAAATTTAAAGAAGGAACAGAGGAGAGAAAATGAAAAACAGTTTTAAGAGTATAAAAAAGAAAACATCAATCTTTAGAATGTATGGTAAAAATCTTTTGATGTTTATTATTTGTGCTGGTGTGATATATACATTGATAGATGCAATGACAAATCCATCTCATAGTGAATTTTATAATGAAGTTGCTTTTGTTGGTTTAATTATATTTTTAGGAATTATGGCAATAGTGATTG
The DNA here is from genome assembly GCA_030540195.1 of Bacillota bacterium. Taxonomy (GTDB): domain Bacteria; phylum Bacillota_I; class Bacilli_A; order Erysipelotrichales; family Coprobacillaceae; genus Faecalibacillus. The sequence continues at coordinate 4,086 of JAUNWT010000090.1, forward strand.
TTGGTTGTATAATTTATGTTCTTTTTAAACTTTCACTAAATTTTTATCATCAAACAAAACTTCCTTTAAAAAAGGAAGAAATGGAAAAGTTAAATATTACTAATCCTGATGAATATTTAGAGTTTGTGAGAAATTATTTGCCTATTATCGTACCTAGTAAGAATATTCAAAACAGAATAATTTTTACATCTTATCTTTCTCTATATGATGAAGATACAGATGAAGAAAAGGAAGATATTTTACATAATGCTTTCAAGTTCAGTAAAGTTCCTGTATGTGTTGATAATTATGAATACATCTATGATTTCAGTAATGAAGTTACAGTATGTAATGACAAGGATTTCAAAAAACTGGTATTAAAGCTATTTAGCAAGAAAGCTTATGAAGAAACATTTTTTGAAGAAATTTATTAAACTAGGAGAAAACAGGACTATTGACAAAATGTGATATAATGAAATAAAATGGAAGGAATAAAAACATTATGGATTTTTTATATAAGACGGATTTAGAAGAATGTAAAGAAATGGCTAAAAATTTTTTGATGCAAGAAGTTGTACAAACTGACATTCCATTTGTTTGTAACCACCCTATAATTGAAAATCCAACGTATATCATTGATAATAAACTTGTAAATATATTTGAAGATGAAAAAGCATATAAGAGAGTTATTATAGATGCAGAAAGAATGATTGATAATTGCAATGAATTTATGGAGTTGCTAGAATTGATTAGAAAGCCATATAGATTAATCTTTGTAAAGTTCTGTAAAGATTATTTAACAGAAAAGGATTTTAGCGAAGGGTTGATTGATGCTTTTATTAATGATGAATTTGCCAATAACAATGTAAATGTACCAAAAGCTGAATTGGTAAAATTATTCAAAATTGCCAAAAGAGATTATATTATGCAAGAAAATGATAAAGAGGAATTTAGCAAGTTGCCTAATGAAATTACAGTATATAGAGGATTGACAACATTTAATAGTGATAATATCAAAGCTTTATCATGGACTTTAGATGAAAATAAGGCAAAATGGTTTGCTACAAGATTTAGCCAGAATGGAAAAGTATATAAAGCTAATATCAATAAAAAAGATGTGTTTGCATATATCAATTTAAGAAATGAAAAGGAAATTATACTTGACTATAGAAAACTAGAAAATATTACTTTTTACTATGTTGAGATATAGCATATTAGATAGGTGGAAGTACTTCCACCTACAAAATGAAAAGGAGATGTAAATGTGGAAAAGCAATACGATAAAAGTAAAAGAGTTAATAAATATGTAAGAAAAACAAAAAAGTTTAGCTTTACATTAAAAAGAGCAAGTGATGGATATATTTATGAGAGGTTTCTAAAATTAAGAGAAGAAAATCTTCCTATTACACCTTATGTCAAAATTGCAATTAGAAAACAATTAGAAAGAAAGGAAAATGTGGATATTTCAAGATATATTAAACCTATTGATGAAAAGAATATTGATACTAATATTACGCACGTTACAATTACATTTAACAGGCAAGAGATGGAGATTGCAGATTATATTGAAAAGCTTGATAGAAAGAGTGATTTCATTACAAGAGCAATACTAGAAATGATTGCAACAGGAGATTTAACACAAAAAGAAATTAATAGCCTTGATGAAAAAATAAAGAAAAAATATAATCAAAGACCTCAACTAACATTATTTAATGGAAATAAAAAAGATGAACAAGTTAAGAAAATTTTAGAAAATTTATACAGTAAAAAAATTGATGATAATGAATTTATGAAAGATGCAATCATTGAAAAATGGAATAGAGAATATAAAAAGTAAAATAATCAACATTTAATATTTCTGTAGTACAGAATTAAAAAGTGGAAGTACTTCCACTTTAGAAAAGTTACTGAAAATGAGTAACTTTTTTTAAAAACTATCAAAATGTGTTGACAGCAATACACATAAATGATACAATAATAGTGTAATAAGAAAGGAATACAGAAAGAGGTAACAGCAATGAAAAATATTAAAGAAAAGTTAGGATTGAATGATTTACAAGAAAATAGAGATTGGGAAGATGCAGTAATTGTATTTAAGCCAGAGAGTTTTGATAAAGAGTTTAATGAAACTCAAAGAAGTTATAAAATCAGTAGAGAAAGTAACTATTTTCAACCAGATAAAATTTCATCATCATTATATGGAAGTTGCCTAGATGGTAGCGATAATGGAGTGAGATTAGATTTATACATGAAAGCAATTCCAGAAGATAAACTAGGGAAAAGATGGATTGTAGATTACTGTTATATTATAAAGTAATAAATGTGGAAGTACTTCCACCTAATAAAGAAAATAAATAGAGGAGAACAGAACTATGGAAAAGAAATTATACATGATTGAATATGATGCAAACAATAAATACAATAAAAAAGGTAGCTTTTTTGTAGAAGGTGCAAAGGAAAAAGATAAAGTTATCGAAGATATGCTTGATAAAGTGGAGTATGAAAAATACAGTTATATCGGGTATAGAGAAGTAAAAAACAATAATCCATACGGAGAAACTATTGTTGTTTTAGGGAAAAGAGAGATTACATTAGATGAACATAAAGAAACATTTAAGAAATTGCTTTTTACAACATACGGACAAAGAACGATAATGATACAATCTGGGGTATTTAATGATTTTATTGAAACCTATGTTAGAGTGGTATGTAAAAATCTAGGATATGATGAAAATAAAGCTGTAGCTGAATTATCATATCTATTCGATACATTTACCTATGATGAATTAAAGAGTAAACTTGTTCCATAAAAAGAAGTTTTATTCCAAAGATATGGAAAAAAGAATAAAATCAAATAAAATAATAGATGTAGTAAAAAAGGAGATACACAATGAACAAAACTATTTTATCTTATATATTTATAGCCTTATCTTTTATATTTCTTATTTGGAGTGTTTATGAAATGGATAAAGCATACCAGAACAAACAAAAAGCACGAAAACTATACTTCTTCCTTTTATAGATGGAATTTTAGCACTTATTACTTTGATTGTTTTGGGAAATCTTTGTCAGCAAAGTACATATTCTTCTGCAATGACAACTTCTGTAGCTCATATAATGGGTGCGAGTGTAAAAAATACAGCGTTATTAATGTTGGTATCCATTCCAATACTCATTATTTGTTATCCATTATTGAAAAAATTAACTGAAAAATTTAAGTCAAGTGGTTTATCAATATTTGATGTATTAGAAATAATTTTTATAGTATATGTGATTTACAAGATTGCTACTAAATTTCTAACATTTTAAAAATTGCAAAATTTTAAATCTCCAATGTAGATGCAACACAAATGAAAAGAGGTACATATTATGAAAAAATTTGAATTAGACTTATTATTAGCAGTAAAGGACGAATATCGTGATAAAACTATTTGTTTTAGTGAAGTTGGAATTTTAACTAATATGAAATTAGTTGGATATTTTAAAAATGTTCAAATTTGGAAAACTGTTGATGAATTAATCAAAGAATATCAAAATACAGTTAAATAACTAAAAAGTGAAGCGATAACACTTACAACACTAACTCAAAAGAAAGATAGAGGAAAAGAAAGATGGAAAAGAAAATTTATGCAGATTGCCTATTAACAAGTAAGCCTGTACTTGTTCCAGAACAAAAATGAAATGAAAAAATTTTTACATTAAATACGAATGAACATAAATATGAAGAATATTTAATTAAAGATATTATTGAAGATTTAAAGGAATATTTGACTGTAGAACAATATGAAAATTCTATTCATTTAATAACAAATTGGAGAGATACAAATGTTTTACATACTTTAATGAGTACTACTGTAAGTCATAATTCTAATATCCATGATGATAAACATAAGAGATTATGGAATATTTATACAGAGTGGATATTTAAAACCATGACTAAAGAAGTAGAAAATTATGAACAGTATAAAGGAATGACAACTCCAAGAGATGGTTGGAAATCAAATGTGAAAAGACCATATTATTGGGGGTGCATGATAGATGGAATTATCTTTGATTATGGATATACAGGGGGAAAATCTTTTGAAACTTTAATTAAAGGAGAAACAGCAGAATATTATAACACCTTATTAATGAATGAATTGAAAGGATAAGGTGGAAGTACTTCCACCTTGTAGAAAATAATATGAGTGACAAAACGGAAAAAATAATAAAAATATTCATAGCACTTATAATTTTTATAACTATGATAAGTAAAGTTGATTTTAAAGATATGTTTAATGGCTTTGAAAAAACAAAGAATTATGTAAGTCAAATTGATAAATAAAAATATTCAATCACACTAGAAAAGGGGGAATGAACTATGTATATGGCAATGGAATTGTTTATTTGTATGGCTGAATTAATTTTATTTGTTGCATTTGAATTAGGAACATTTTTACTAAAGATTATTTGTAAAATAGCTTTTGTGTTTTTTAAATATACTTTTGTTGTCATTAAATATTTAGTGATTGGAATTAAACAAGTAACAATATTCTTTATTGATTATATTAAGGATTGTATTAGACTATATCAAGAACAAAAAGAATTAGACAAAGTAACAATGATTAAATAACAAGGAGAATATAAAGATGCAAGAACTAATAATTACTTATAAAGAAAATAATCGGTTCAATAATCATAGATATTTTGTGACAGTTGAAAATATTGAAACTGATAAAATAGTAGAAATGGAACTTAAAATTCCTAAAATATATTTTTTGGAAAAAAGAAAAATTAGAAAACTTATTCTAAAAGAAATACAACAAAATAAAGAAGTTTATAATGATTTATTTACTATGTGAAAAGATAAAAATAATAGTGTACATTTAAACAAACTTTTACAAAAGACATTTTTAATGGCTCAAAGACACTACGAAGGAAAATAATTACTATGGAACAACAATTAAAAGAAAAATGCAAAAAAATTAGTAAGACATTGAATGAAATGAGTTTTAATGAAATTCAATTTGTTTTTAAAAACCTAACAGATGAACAAAAATCGGCATTTGAACAAATTCTATTTATACAGGCATA
>JAUNWT010000009.1 GCA_030540195.1 Bacillota bacterium
ATACCAATGGGTTCCACTCTTTTTTCCTATTTAACTGTCAAAGACGGGATTATACTTATCTTTGTTTGTAATGCAAAAATGAATAGCAGTACTGCAATAAAATCTGCAGCTAATGCAGTAGTAATTATTTTTTTATTATTTGAATCCATCTTATTTTAATTTTGATAAAATTGATTCACCAATGCCATTATATTTAACATTGAAATTATCACATATTGTAGCACCAATAATACCAAATGTATTTTCTTCATTTAATTGTTCATGATTACTAAATTGTTTAGAATAAATAACTAATGGTACTTGTTCACGAGTATGATCAGTTCCTTTATATGTTGGATCATTACCATGATCAGCAGTAACCATAAGTAAATCATCATCATTTAATTCATCAATAAGTATCTTTAACTGATTATCAAATGATTCAATTGCTTGACCATAACCAATTGCATTTCTACGATGTCCATACATTGCATCAAAATCTACTAAATTAATAAAGGCAAGTCCTTCGAAATCTTCATTTTTAGCAAGTTCAATTGTTTTATTCATTCCATCTTCATTGCTAACAGTTCTAATCTTTTTAGTAATACCTTGATCAACAAAAATATCTGGTATTTTACCGACACCAATAACATCTAAATTATCTTCTTTTAAATCATCTAAAGCTGTTTTAGCAAAAGGTGCAAGAGCATAATCGTGTCTATTTGCAGTACGAGTAAATTGACCTTCCCCACTACCAATATATGGTCGAGCAATAACACGACCAACTTTCCAACGATCATCCATAGCGATTTCTCTAGCAATTTCACATGCTTTATATAGTTCATCTAATGGAATAATATCTTCATGTGCAGCGATTTGAAATACAGAATCAGCTGAAGTATAAACAATCCAATCTCCTGTTTTCATTTGATGTTCACCATACATATCTAATATTTTTGTACCACTACATGCTATATTTCCAACACATTTGCGTCCTGTTTTTTCTTCAAATAATTGAATAAATTCATCAGGGAATCCTGTATCAGTAAAAGTAATAAATGGCTTTTCTGTTTTTAAGCCCATCATTTCCCAATGTCCAGTCATTGTATCTTTTCCGTTTGATACTTCATTTAATTTCATTACATAGGCTTGTGGATCTGTAACTTTGTTAATTCCTTTAAAATCACCAAGCAAACCAAATCCTAACTTTTCTAATGTAGGAACCTTTAAACCATCACATTTTTCACAAATATGTTGAACAGTATTGGCCCCTAAATCATCGTATTTATCGGCATCTTTAGCATTTCCAATACCCATGGAATCACATACGATAACAAATATTCTTTTATAGTTCATTTTTATCATTCTCCTTTTCATTGTTTTTATGACTTCTTAAATGAAATTTATTATAGTCTTCTATCATTTTTTCATTCGATACATGTGTATAGATTGTTGTCGTTGAAATATCACTATGCCCTAATAATTCTTGTATTGATCTTAAATCAGCACCATTTTCAAATAAATGAGTAGCAAAAGTATGACGAAACGTATGGGGCGATACTTTTTTGTTAATTGATGTTTTGTTCACTTCTTTTTGTAATATTGCATAAAAATCTTCACCAGAAATTTTTTTAAAATGATTATTAAAAAAGAGTAGATCAACCTCTTTGAAATCTAATTTAGGATTTCTATAATCATAAATATATTTTTCCATAATTTTACAAACATAATCAGTTAAAGGAATAAGTCTTTCTTTATCCCCTTTCCCAATAACATTTAAGTATTTCATTTTTAAATTTAATTGATAAATGGTTAGAGAAACAAGTTCTGCAACACGTATTCCTGTTGCATAAAGTAATTCCAACATTGCTCTATTTCTTGCAGAAATAAAATCAGTCATCTTTACATTATTTAAAAGCATTTCTATTTCTTGTTTGCTAAGTACGGTTGGAAGTTTTTTTTGAGCTTTTGGTAGATCAAAAGATTCCATAGGATTATATTCAATGATTTCTTCTTTTAATAAACATTTATAAAATGATCTTAATGAAACCATTTTTCTTGAAACAGTTGATGAAGATAAATGAGACAACGTTTTTAAATAAAATCGAATATGTTCTTTATTGATATCTTCAATCTGATCAATTTGATGATTTGTTTCTACATAATTTAAAAAAGCATGTATATCCCTTATATAATTTTTAACTGTTTTTTCACTAGCATTTTTTTCAACAATTAAATATTGTTTAAATTCTAAAAGAGCATCTTTATTTTTCATTTAATCACCAAAAGTATTATAACATGTTGAATTATTTTAATAAAATTATAATAAATATATTTTTATAAAACATGATAAAAATATACATAAAACGACAACTATTAAATAGTTGAGCATATAATTTATTAAGAATTTTAATCTAAAGTTATCTTTTTGAATAAAAGTAAGCTTAAATGACTGCAATGATAAATATGTTCCCATATATGATAAAATATAGCTTATTAGAAGCTCTAATATAATTTGAGGAATAATGACAGCTATTACACTATAAAATGTCTGAGATGAAAAATTTATGCTTTTTAAAGAAAAGATAATACAACTTATACGATAAATTAAAGAAAGTGAAATGATGGGTGCTCCTATAAAACTGGTTGCAGAAAGAAAAACAACAACTATGTACACAGAGGTACAAAGTAAATAAGAATTAATAGGAGTTGCTTTCGCATAGATCACTGTATAAAAAAGATGAGAAATATTTATATTTTTACGTGTAACTAAAAAAATACACAGAAAAAAAACGGAGTAAACAAGATTAATGCATAAATATTGATGTAAATACAATCTGTTTTTACGAAAGAAAAAAGATATCATATAATTCCTCCCTATTGAAATATATGATATCTAATGTGAGTTATTCTTTTTTATTTAATAGCTGTGCTGCTGTCATCAATTTATAGTTGCTTTTATGATTTACGTTCTTAATAAAATCTTCAATATGATTATTTGAAGATTGTTGTTTCGGGTTTTCAAATAAATTCATTTGTTTTAAATATTTTGTTTGATTAATCGTGTTATTTAATGAAACACCTAACAAACGAACAGGACGTCCATCAAAGTTATTATCAAACAAGTATTTGACTGTAGAAATAATTGTTTCATATTCATTGGTATAATCACTAATGAGTGTTTGTCTTGATACCGTTTCAAATCTTGAATATTTAAGCGTTATACCTATAGAGTTTGAAATAAGATTCTTATCTTTTGCTCTTTTAGAAACTTTCATTGTTAATTCTTTTAATGTGTCATTTAATACAACAACATCTGCTGTATCAAATTGTAGAGTAGTTGAATGCCCTACAGATTTTAATTCACCTTTTTGATAATTCACTTTACTTGTATCAATTCCATTAGCTTTTCTATAAAGCAGTAATGCATTTTTACCAATAATTTGTCTTAATTTATTGTAATTATCATAATTAGCAACGTCTCCAATAGTTAAAATACCAACTTCTTTTAATCGAGGTGCTGTTTTTTTACCAACACCAAACATATCTGATATATCAAGTGGCCACATCAATTCTTTATAATTATGGCGATTTAAAACAGTAATTCCCATAGGCTTTTTCATATCACTGGCCATTTTAGCCATAAATTTATTTGGAGCAATTCCAATAGAGCATTTAAGTTTTAACTGATCATAAACTTCTTTTTGAATTTGTTTTGCAAGTAAAATAGGATTACTTGGATGCTTTGTAAAATAATCAGAAAAATCAACATAACATTCATCAATACTAGCAACCTCTAAAATAGGACTATAACTTCGTATAATTTCAAAAAAGCTTTGCGATAAATTTCTATACAATGTAAAGTTAACCGGCTTTATAACTAAATTTTTGCAAAGCTGTTTTGCTTGAAACAATGGCATAGCTGAATGAATGCCATATTTTCTTGCCTCATAAGAAGCTGTCGAAACAATAGCTCTTCGACTATTTCCAGATATAACAAGTGGTTTTCCTTCTAATGAAGGATCGACAGAAACTTCAGCACTTGCATAAAAGGCATTTAAGTCAATATGAAATATAATTTGCATTTCATTCACCTCTTATGCGTATTGTAACATATTTGTTATTAAAAATAACGTTCTTTGTGGGCTAAAGCTGTTTTGTGTGCTAAACGAAGTTTATCAGCAATCATTGCAATAAATTCAGAATTCGTAGGTTTTGATTTAGAAGCAGATACTGTATAACCAAAAATATCATCAATAGCTTCAGTATTACCTCGATTCCAAGCAACTTCAATGGCATGTCTGATTGCACGTTCAACACGTGATGAAGTGGTATTATAACTTCTTGCAATTTCAGGATATAATACTTTTGTAACTTGTCCTAATATATCAATATTATAATACGTTGTCATGATTGCACTTCTTAGATACATATATCCTTTGATATGTGCAGGAATACCAACTTCATGTAATATTTCTGTAATCTCATTTTCAATTTTAATCTTTTGAATTTTTTTATCTTCATTTTTCTTATCGACTTGTAGTTCTGCTTTATTATTTAAAACCTTTTTTAAGACATCCATAAAGTAGTCAAAGTCGACAGGAATTTTAAAGCAGTAACTCACATTTAATTTTTCAAGAGCACTACTTATTAAAGGGCTTGTGAAACTTGTAAGGCATATTGCGTGTTGAAAAGCATCTTTATTAACTTCATTTACTTTTTCAAGAACGCCAATGCCATCAATATCTGATAGCATTAAATCGATGATTACTAAATCACATTTGTTTGTTTTGAAAAATGTAATTGCATCGATGGCATGAGTTGTAGTTCCAACAATTTGGTAATTTTGTACTTTATTTATTTGCTCTGTGATTTTATCTAACAACTCACGATTTTCTTCAATAATATAAATTCTACTTTTATCCATAATTACCTCCCTATTCACCTACCAACACGTTTATTATATAAATTATTACAATTTATGTTTAGTTTTTATAAAAAAAGAATTTCATTTTTATTAATTTAGTTATTATTTTTTAGTAAAAGACTAAAAATATCTACATATTTTTTTAATTATGTATAATAAATGTCGAATTTCGTAAAAAAAGAGATGATAAAAACATCTCTTTTTACGAATTATCTATCATCCATTGGATAAACATCCCATATCCTTGCAAATTATTTTGAGAACTTGCATGTGTTACACAACCAATTAATTTGTTATTTTGTATAATTGGTGACCCACTCATTCCTTGAATGATTCCATTGGTTAAATCAATAACATCTTGATCAACAAGTGTAAAATGAATCCCTTTTTCATTGGGCTGATCTTGTTTTATAATTTGATCAATACGTATTTTACATTTTTTTATCTCATTATTTTTTAAAACCGTTAAAAAATAGGCATCTCCTGTTTTTATTTCATCTTGTGATGCGGTTTGATAAATATTATTTTTAGGTAAAGAGCCTATTGTTCCAAAGACACCGTAATCATTATTTTTTTCAATTTTTCCAAGACTCGAATCTTGAATATTTCCAATTTTTTGTCCAATTTCTAAACTCGAACTTTTTTTAATAGAACTAATAGGTGCCTCATAAACATTACCTTGTTCAATAATATTTTCATTATCATTTAAGCAATGTCCCAAACTCGCAAATTCATTTGTATCCATTCGATAATAAGTAACTGTACCAATTCCTTTTGTACTATCTTTAACATAAAGGCCGGTACTAAATTCATCCCCTTTTTTATAGATATTCATTTGAACTGGTATGTGTTTACCTTCCCTTTCAACTATAAAATGAACGGTATTTGTTGAAAGGTTTTTTATACTATTTGTGAGTTCTTCAATAGATGTTACTTTTTGATTTTCTACTTCAATAATTAAATCATTAATTTTGAAATAGTGAGATGGATCAATTATTTGTTGGTCTACTTCAATATCATAAAAACCTGTGATACAAATGGCATCATAGTTTAAAACAATGCCTATTGATTCTCCACCAACCATCACATCAAGGCCATAAATTTGAGTGATACACATCATGGATAATAGACAAATAACGAGGGAAACTGTAAGCTTTTTAAAAAGCATAGATACCTCCTGTAGTCAATGGACTACATTTGAGTTTGGCATCTATGCTTTTTGTTATACATTATTTTCTTTTAATTGTTTTGCATGTGCAATGGATTGTTCTGTAATTTCTTTACCAGAAATCATTTTTGCAAGTTCAATAATACTGTCTTCGTTATTTAAAACAGTTATTTTAACATTTGTATCATCATTTTCTAATTGCTTACTTATTTGAAGATGATGATTAGCAAAACAAGCAACTTGTGCTAAATGTGTAATACAGATTACTTGTTGATTTTTTGAAATTTCTTTCATGATTTTCCCAATACTTTCAGCAACTTTACCACTTACACCAGTATCCGCTTCATCAAAGATAATTGTATTATTTTCATCATGTTGACATGCTGTTTTAATAGCAAGCATAATACGTGATAATTCCCCTCCTGAAGCAATTTTTTGTAATGGTTTAGCAACTTGTCCTACATTTGTAAAAACAACGATACAAACAGAATCTAAACCATTTTCTGTTAAATTTGTTTCTTCAAATTGAAATTTAAAATCAACCTGAGGTAAATAAAGATCTTTTAAGACTTCTTTTACTTTATTTTCTAATAAAAGCGCATTTTCTTTACGTAATTTTGAAATATCTAAAGCAATTTTAAATGCATTTTCTTTATTAGTTTTAAGTTTGTTTTCAAGCGTTGAAATAACACTTTCTCTATTTTCAAAATATTGTATCTTATTATCAAGTTCAGCTCTAAAATCTAATATATTTTCTATACTTGCCCCATATTTACGTTTTAATTTATTAAGTTTAAAATAAGTATCTTGAACTTCATTATAACGTTCTTCACTAAAATTTGATAATTGAAGATAATCATAGATTTCATCATTAATTCCTTCAATAGAGTAATAAGCATCATATAGTTGATCATGAAGTTCTTGTATTTTAGAACTATCTATAGATGAAAGTTCATTTAATCCATCTTTAAATAAAGACATCATTCCTTTAGAAGAATCCATAATATTTTTATACTGTGAAATATGTTTCGCATTTTTTTCAAAACTATTTAATTCATTTCTTTCTTTAATAAATTCTTCTTCATCAAAATCATCTAAATGAAGTTCATCAATTTCATCTCTTTGTGCAAGATAAAAATCATATTGTTCATCTGATAATTCTTCATTTTTTAATTGATTATACTCTTTTTCTAGCTTTTTGTATTGATTAAAATTATTAATGTATTTTTCTTTTAAAACATTTAATTTTGTTCCACAATAATCATCTAAAACTTGTAAATGATAAGATTGTTTAAATAATTGGTGTGTTTCAAATTGTGAATGTATATCCACAAGATTTGACATAATCGTTTTCAATAACATTTGTGTTGTTGAACGATAATTAATTTTAATGCTTGATTTGCCATCTTTTGTAATCTTTTTAGAAACAATAAGTTGTGTATCACTTGGTATATGCATTTCATCTAGAAGTGTATTTATTTTTTCATTAGAAGTAAATACACCTTCAATATAGGCATACTCACGATTTTCTTTAACAAAGTTTGGTTGTGTTCTTTGACCTAAAAGTTGCCCAATAGCATCAATGATAATTGATTTTCCTGCACCAGTTTCACCAGTTAATACGGTCATTCCTGAATGAAAATCAATTTGAACTTGGTTAATAATTGCAAAATTTTCGATATACAAACTTTCAAGCATAAATTACACCTCCATTATCCTTTAAAACAATCATGTGCTTCTTGTACGACTTGTTCTATTTGAAGTAAAGAATTCGTTCCTCCAACTTTAAAATGCGCTAAAAATTCAATATTTCCTTCACCACCAGTAATTGGTGAAAATGTTAAGTTTTGAATACTGAAGTGACAGTCATTTGCATAAGAAATCACATTTTCAATAACTCTTTGATGAATCTTAGCATCTTTAACAATTCCTTTTTTTCCCACATCTTCTCTGCCTGCTTCAAATTGTGGCTTGATTAATGCAACAATATCATCACCCTCATTTAAAATATCTTTTAAAGGTTCAAAAATAAGTTTTAATGAAATAAACGAAACATCAATTGTTGCAATATTTGGTAATTCATATTCAAATAAATCAGATGTTGCATGTCTAAAGTTCGTTTTTTCTTTAACAACAACACGTGGATCATTTCTTAATTTCCAAACAAGCTGATTTGTACCTACATCAACAGCGTATACACGTTTTGCACCATTTTGTAAAGCACAATCTGTAAAACCACCTGTTGAAGAGCCAATATCGACCATAACACGATCAGCCATTGAAATATCAAAATATTTAAGAGCCTTTTCAAGCTTTAAACCACCTCGAGAGACATAAGGCATCACAGAGCCTTTGACAAACAATTCCATATCAACTGGTACTTTTGTTCCAGGCTTATCAATTATTTCATGATCATTATGAACAATTCCTGCCATGATTGCACGTTTGGCTTTTTCTCTTGAATCAAAAAAACCTTGTTCAACTAACAATAAATCAATTCTCTTTTTTTCCATTAAGTAATTCCTCACATTTTAATAATAACGATTTAATATCTACATGTTCATCTTCTAAAATTTCATTCACTGTTCCTTGTTTTGAAAAATGATCATGAATTGCGATATGTTCAAAGCTTCTTAAAATCTTATTTTCATTACAATATGTAAGTAATATAGAGCCTAGCGAACCTGTTTTTAAAACAGTTTCATAGACAACAATCGGCTTTTCATCATTTTTAAAAACGGTATATACCATATTATAATCTATTGGTTTAATAAACCTGGCATTAATTAAACGAATAGGTAAATAATTATCTTCAATCATATTTTTAACTTTCATTACATTTTCGCCATAACAAATAACAGTTAATTCATAATTTTCTTCATGACATTCTATTGTCCATGTTCCAATTTTTAATGTTTCATGATAATCAACGGGATGATCATCTATGCTTCCTCTTGGAATACGTAAAAAATAAGGCTTGTTAAAATCATTGAAGCATGTATTAACATATGTTCTCAATTCTTTAGCATCTTTAGGAGCAAAATAAATAATATTAGGTATTGGTGTTAAAAAACCAATATCAAAAACACCGTGATGTGTTGGACCATCTTCACCAACGATTCCGGCACGATCAATACTGCATAAACAAGGTAGTTTCATACGAGCAATATCATGGTTAATTTGATCATAAGCTCTTTGAATAAAAGAAGAATAGACAGAAATAAATGGCTTTTTCTTAGACATCGATAATCCAGCAGCAAAAGTCATCGCATGTTCTTCTGCAATTCCTACGTCAAAACAGCGCTCTGGAAAGACTTTAAAAAGATTATCCATTGCAGAACCTTTCATCATAGCAGGTGTAATCGCAGTAATATCCTTATCAATCTTCATCCATTGAAATACTTGATCAGAAACAATTGATGACCAAGATTTTTTATTTGTAGATTTTAAAACATTTCCTGTTTTTACATTAAAAGGTGGCGTTCCATGCCATTTTCCTTCTTTATCATTTTCTGCATAAGAATAGCCTCTTCCTTTTTCTGTAACAACATGCACAACAACACTTTTTTTATTTGTCTTTGCGATATTTAAAACACGAATAAGTTCTTCTATATTATGTCCATCAATGGGACCTAAATAATCCATACCAAAATCTTCAAAAATAGTATCATTTAAAAAACCATGTTTTACAAAATCTTTTAAATATTTTGTAGCCTTATAAACTCCTTCGCCAAGTTTACCTTTTTGTAATATTGTACGATAATCATCTTTCATACGATTATAGGTATTAGATATACGTATATTATTTAAAAAATTATTCATCGCACCGGTACTTTTAGAAATAGACATTTGATTATCATTTAAAATCAAAATAACCTTATTTTGCGTCGAACCTAAATGATTAAGCGCTTCTAAAGATTCACCACCAACAACAGCTCCATCACCAATAACAGGTACAACATCAAAATGTTCATGATTCAAATCTCTCGCAACCGCCATGGCAACCGCGGCCGAAAGTGCAGTAGAAGAATGTCCGGCTTCCCAAACATCATGTTCGCTTTCGCAACGTTTTTGAAACCCTGATAAGCCATTAAACTGACGTAATGTTGGGAATTGACTTGCTCTCCCTGTTAAGATTTTATGAACATAACTTTGATGTCCAACATCAAAAAAAATCTTATCCTTTGGTGAATTAAAAACATAGTGCAACGCAATTGTAAGTTCAACAATTCCTAAGTTACTTGACAAATGCCCACCTGTTTTTGAAACAGATTGAATAATGAATTGACGAATTTCATACGCTAATTCATTTAATTCATCTATATTCATTTCCATTAAAAAACTTGGATCTTTTATTTTATTTAAATCCATTTAACTCACTCTTTTCCATAATAGCTCAATAATTTCAATAATTAAGCCATGATTAATTGATAAAGAATAAACAAGCTCGATGGCTTCTTTAAATAATTTACCTACTTCTTTTTGTGAAGCTTCAACACCTATTAAAGTCGTATACGTTTCTTTATGATTACTTGCATCACTACCTACAGGTTTTCCTAAAGTTTTACTATCAGAAATCACATCTAAAATATCATCTTGAATTTGAAATGCAAGACCTACTTTATATCCAATCTCTTTTAAAACTTCTACATCTTGAGGACTTGCAATTAATCCACCGAGTTGAAAAGCGCATGATAACAATTTACCTGTTTTATAATGATGAATGGTATTGAGCATATCGATAGATAATTTTTTATTTTCATTTTCAATATCTAATTCTTGTCCATAAATCATTCCCGAAATACCACTTGCTTGATAAAGACAGGAAATCAAAGCAATTTTTAAATCACTATCCAAAGATGTTTTAATGATAATATTTACCGCTTCATTTAATAAACCATCGCCAGCTAAAATAGCCGTCGCTTCACCATATTGTTTATGACATGTTGGTTTTCCTCTTCTTAGATCATCATTATCCATTCCAGGTAAATCATCATGAATCAAAGAATATGTATGAATCATTTCTAAAGCACACGCTACATCAAGATAATCATGATAGTTTTGATTGTAAGCTCTAATGACTTGTAAAACAATAAAAGGTCTAATTCTTTTTCCACCGGCTTGTAAAGAATAAAGCATAGCTTCTTTTACTTTACTTTGTGGATAATCATTTAAAATTGTTTCTAATCTTTGATTGATTTCATTTATAATATTATTCATGTTGATCACCTACATTGAAGTCTTCAATCTTTCCATTTAAAAGAATCTTTGCAACTTTATCCTCAACATTATTTATTTTTTTTGAACAGTAATTAGAAAGTTGAATACCTTCTTGAAACAAATCAACACTTTGATCTAAAGAAGTTGTATCTTTTTCTAATAATTGAACAATTTCTTCTAAACGATTTAACGCTTGTTCAAATGTCATATTTTCCATTCTATCACTCCTTATGCACTATTGCATTTACATAGCCATCTTTAAAAAGAATTGCTATTTCATCTTGATTAGAAACATCATCTACCGAAGAAATGTTTTTGTCATTTTTACTGACAATAGCATATCCTCTTTCCAAAGTATGAAGTGGACTTAAAGCATTTAATTTTGAAACTAAAGACATAAAATCTGTTTTACTATATTTGATTTTATGTTCCATATTCATTTTTAATAAATTCACTTGTGTAGCAATACGCTGATTATATTCATTAATAAAGATTTCATTACGAGAACTTAAAACAAGACTTAATTCTTTTTGTTTTGTTTTAGAAATTAGTAATCTGTTTTTTATTCCATTAATTAATCTTTCTTGAAGATGATTTAAATATTGTGCTGAATCACCATAAATTTTTTCAGGATTATTAAATAAATAATAATTTTCATAGCGTATTAATTCTTTTTTTGATGATTCAATCTTATATTTCATATTTGTTTTCAATAAGTTAGTAAGCTGCATTATATTATCTTGCATCTCTAATAAATTAGGTGTTGCCTTAATAGCTGCTGCAGTTGGTGTCAAAGCACGAAAATCACTGACATAATCACAAATTGTAAAATCTGTTTCATGTCCTACACCTGTAATAATTGGTGTTTTTAAATCAAAGATTGTTCTTGCAAGTGCTTCTTCATTAAAGTTCCATAAATGTTCTAAAGAGCCACCACCTCTTGCTAGAATAATCGTATTAAATTTTAATTGATCTACATATTTTAAAGTTTCAATAATATGAAGATAGGCATCTTTTCCTTGAACTGGTATTGGAAAAATAATAACACGACAAACTGGAAACCTTGATTTAATTGTTTGCATAACATCCATTAAAGCAGCACTAGGATATGCCGAAAGTACAGCAATTTTACTTGGATATAAAGGAATATCCTTCTTATATTTTGAATCGAATAATCCTTCTTGATACAATTTCTTTTTCAAAGCCTCAAATTGTAAATATAAAGCACCGATACCATCAGGTTCAATTGTTCTTACAATAAGTTGATTATAGCCAGTAACTGCATAAACAGAGACACTTGCTTCTATTAAAACATGATCTCCATTTTTTAAATCAAATGTTAATTGTGTGGCAAAACCTTTATACATAATGGCACTTATATTTGATTTTTCATCTTTTAAAGTAAAATATAAATGTCCAGAATTAATATTTCTTTTTAGGTTAGAAACCTCACCTTTTATATAAATAATCTGTAATTGAGAATCTATATCTACTTTTCTTTTTAAATAGTTATTTAACGCAGAAACCGTTAGATATTTTTTATTCAATAGATGCTAAAACTCCATTAATAAATTTATAAGTATCCTCATCACAGTATTTTTTAGCAAGTTCAACTGCTTGATTAACAACGATTTCTTTTGAATAATCGTTAAGTTCATAGATAGAAACATAAAGAATTGCTTTTTCCATTAGAGAAAGTCTTTCTAATGTCCATCCTTTTTTCAAATGTTCTTGAATAAGAGGTTTGTATTCATCAATTCGTGAAATTGTATTAAATACAAGTGTTTTGCATAAAGCAACTTCTCTTTCTTCCATTCTAGGCTTATAATAGTTATTTAAATAATTTTCAATTTCTTCATCTGTAGCATTTGTTAATAAATATTGGTAAACAGCAATAACTGCTTTTTCTCTAATTAATTTTTTTCTTACTTTTTCCATAAAACATTTCCTTCCAAAAATATATTACTATTTTATCATATATTTGATTTAATTTAAACAAATAAAAAGGAATCGTTTAAACAATTCCTAAAATTTAATTTTATTAACATTAATGTTAACTTTTACATTTCTAAATCCAATATATCGATCAATCGCATTAACAATTTCACTTTGAATTTGGTTAACAACTTTTCCAACATTTAAACCATAATCAATACTAATATTTAAATCAATAACAACTTGGTTATGATCATTGATTTCAACATTAACGGCACCTTTTCCACCGTCAAAATCAACACCTTCTATTTTACTCATTTCATGAGTTGTAATAGATTGAAAAACTGATAATTCAATATATTGTTCACCTAAATTATTTTTCTTTTCTACAACATAATATTCCATATGATTACTCCTTCTTTAACTATACCTATATTCTATATAAAATTGACCAATTATTCAAGTTTAGTCTTCTACAAACTTTACTTCAATATCAAATTTATTATTATATTTCCCTTGAATACATTTAATAACACGATTCGCATCTTTTGAAGTTGCCTCTTTTAACTTTATAACAACTTTTAAGAGGGCATCATCAAGTTCTACAAAACATTCTTTATATCCTTTTTCTTTTAATAATTTACATATCGTATTTTCAGTTTCAATATCTGTATTTGTTTTTTCTATTGATGTTAATGCTTCTTGTATTTGTTTTTTAGATGATTTGGCTGAAGCAATCACATCATTATTTTCAGCAAGTGCATTTTCATGGCTTTCATTCAATTGATTTTGAAGAACTTCTATTTTACTAAGTTGTTTTGTTTGAATATTTGCTTGTTGATCAATAGGTGGTACAACTAAATAATAAACAGACAAAACAAGAATAAGTGTAAAAAGTGATAAAAAAGTAATGGCTTGTTTGTTCATATAAAATCCCCTCTCTATCATTTATATGAAAAGTTCTTCTTTATATGAAAAAACACTAGAATAATCTAGTGTTTACGCACGTCCTGAATATTTACCTTCAGCTGTTGAAACAACAACCATTTCCCCTTCATTGATGAATAAAGGAACTTTAATTTGGAATCCAGTTTCTAAAATAGCATTTTTAGTTGCTCCAGTTGCTGTATCTCCTTTAACAGCTTGTTCAGCTTCTGTAATTTGTAAAGTGACTTTATCAGGTAATTGAACACCTAAGACTTCACCTTCAAAGCTACGAATTGTTGCAGTATCACTTTCTTTTAAGAAATTCTTTTCCCATTCTAAGTTTTCTGCAGGAATCTCGATTTGTTCGTATGTTTCACCATCCATAAATACAAATGCATCCCCTGTATTATATAAGTATTGCATTTCTTTTTTATCAATTTGAGCTCTTTTTACTTTATCATTTCCACCAAAAGTTAATTCAGTAGTTGATCCAGTACGCAAATTTTTCATTTTAACTTTAATGTTTGCTGCAGCTCTTGCAGTTTTATTATGAGAATAGTCTAATACGACATATAAATTTCCATCTAATTGGAATGTAATACCAGGTTTTAAATCACTAACGTTAATCATAATAATCTCCTTTTTATTAATATTCTTGAAAATTATAACAAAAAATTATTATGAATGGAATATTTTTTCTATCTAATTTCTTCTATTTTTTGAACAACATTCCTTTCTCTATTTAATTCTGCATTGAATTGATGTCTCATATTTTCTTTTTCTATTGTTGTTTCAATCAAATAATAACTTCCCATATCATCTACAGTATAGATAATGGTATAATCATCAATAGTTAAATAATTGCTTAATAAAATACTATTTTTATTTTCATATTTATAATTTGCTAATAATACATTTTCAATAAGACGAATTTCATTTACTTCTTTTAATCCATTAAAACTACGACTATTTAGAATCGTTATTTGACATAGAGAAAAAATATTTAAAGAAAGAATCAAAAGTAAAACGAGGGTTATTTGCAAGGCAGAGCCTTTATTCGTTTTTAATTTCATAGTCACTTCCTATAATATAACAAGACCATTTATCATTTCTTTTAATTTCCATTCGAATCAAATTATCTCCTCCTTTAAATTCTACTTCATCAACTGCATTACATAAAATATTATGACCGGGTGTTAAAACTAAACGATCATTCTGTAAGATAACCTGGCATTGTTCATCTTTTTCGTTTTTAAAAATTAGACTATTTCCATATTCTATGGAATGTGCCGTTACCAATTCTTTAGAAAGTGTTGCTATACCATTTTCTAAACGAGCATCTATTTTGTTTCCGTAATTAGAAAAATAAAGTGTTTTGTAAAGGAGTGAACAATTAATAACAATCAACGACGTAATTAAAAGACTTAATAAAACTTCTATGAGTGTAAAACCTTGTTTAGACATTGTTCAATTCCTTCTTCCAAATTTATTTTTTGTTCCAAATCACTTTGAATAGAAATATATTCTTGGTATTCTTTATCAATTCTTTGTATTGTTTTTCCATTTAATGTATATAACGAAACCAATAGCACAATAACAGATATAAAAACACTAAACGCAAACAAACTTTCAATTAAAGTAAATCCTTTACGATTGAAATTCATATTCACCACTTCCTAAATGAAAAACAATTTTAACCTTTTTTTGATTGTTCGCTAAAACAATATGATTGGCCTGATTGATATTACCATTTTTATTAAAATAAACTTCTTTAATCTTATCAAAGTAAAATGTATCAGGGAGTTGAAAACCAACTTTTTGTTGATCTTTTAAATAATAAACTTCTTTTTGACTAAAACATAAATCAATTCTTTGATGGGTAATCAATGATTCTTGTTTTGCTTGGTCAATGATCATTCCCACTTGTTCTTGTACATTTTCAAAATTTGATTTATTTTTATGTGTAAAATAATAAGGAATTGTAAGGAGTGTCATTGAAATAATAATAGATAATACAAACAACATTTCAATCATGGTAAAACCTTTATTTTGAAACATAAGCTTCCCCATCATTAATTTGAATTGCGAGTCCCGAAGGACAAACGGCTTGTTTTTCTTTTAAGTACGGATGACTTCCCGAAGTTAGCTGTGACATGCTTGTAGGTAATTCTCCGTGTTCGATCTCATAGAGCACGATTTGGGAATTGACAACTTCAATTTGTGCGTCACAACTTTTTTCTTTCACAATTCTGTTTTTGCTGGTTACTTCAGGAATCACAAGTAGTAAAATCACTAAAATAACTGATATACAAAAGATCATTTCAATTAAGGTAAATCCGTTTTCTTTTTTTATCATCATTTTCACCTATAGTTTTCCTTTCTTTTATTTTTATTTACAGAGTTGAAACAACGTTCATCATTGGAATAATGATTGATACATAAACAATAATGACAAAACTTGCTACAAATCCATAAATCAAAGGAACAATTGCTTTAATAACTCTTGAAATCAATCGATCTATTTGCATAAACGAAATATCGATATATTCTTTTAACGACTTCTTTTCATTTTTGTTATGAATCAAAACAATAAACATCTTAAAATCTTCAGAAAAATAAGGGAATGCTTGTATGGCTGAATCAATATTTCTACCTTCTAAAATAGAATTATACAATTCATAAACAATCATCTTAATATCACTATCTTCTATTTTATTGTAAAGAAGTTCAATAATTGTTGTTGCATCATAGTTATTCATCAACAATTCATCATAATAGATGGCAAATTTTAAAGAATAATACTTGCAAATAATATTCTTGATCCATCGTGTGTGTTCAATCATAAAATCGATATATTGAAAATGTTGATGAGTAACCGAAACTTTTACAAAGGCAACAACAAAAACTAATACAATAAACACAAGAATAAGAAATAATGGAATAATTCGAAGAATTGAAAAGAAAAATGTAGTAATTAAACTTTTTTCAATATTAAAGTCTACAAAAAGTATTTCTACTTGTGGTAATAAAAATAAAACAACAAAGATAGAAAATACAAAAAGAAAGACAAGCATAAATAATGGATAGCCTAACTTTTTTAAAATTATCTTTTTGATTTCTTCTCTTTTTTTACAAATAGCTAGTGTTTTTTCTAAGGCATCTTCAATTGAAAAATTATTTTTAAAGAAAGAAAAATACTCTTTAAACAAAGCAGGTAAGTGCATTTTTAATAACGCGCCATCAACTGTTTCACCTTGATAAAGATATTTTTCTATATCATTTACTTGCTTTTTAAAATCTAACATTTTGCATAAATTCAACAAGTCGTGAATTGAATATCCTTGTTTTAAAAAGAAAACCATGTATTCTATAAAATCTAATGTCGTTCTATTCATCTAGAATGCCTTTATCGAGTAGTGTTTTATGGGATTTTTTAAAATCATAATAATTTATTTTTTTATTTCTAAAATAATTTTGTAAACTCTGTTTATCCATAAATTCACTTTCAACGACAATTTTTTGTTTTTTATTAATATTCATTTTTTGTGTCATCACCCCTATCAACACATCTTCCAAGTCTAAAAGTTGAATATTTAAATTAGTTAATCTTTTTAAAGTATTAATACAATGGCTGGCATGAAGCGTCGTTAAAACAAGGTGTCCTGTTAATGCACAGGTTAAAGCAAGTTGAGCAGTCGTCTCATCTCGAATTTCTCCAATCATAATAACATCTGGATCATGTCTTAATATTTGTTTAAGTGACTCGTTATAATTTACTCCTTGTTTTTCATTGAGCTCAATTTGAAGACAATAATCTTTTTCAATTTCAATAGGATCTTCTAAGGTAATAATGTTTTTTTGATAGTGTTTGTTGATTTCATCAAGCAATGCATAGAGTGTTGTCGATTTACCCGATCCTGTTGCACCGCTTATGACAAACAATCCATTTTCTTGTTTTGCTATTTGTTTTAAAAAACGATTAACATTGATATCATAAGTTAAGTTATTTAATGTAAGTTTTTGATGATTATTCAATATTCTAATAACAAGCGAATCCATTTCTTTTCCTATTAAAGATGAAATTCTAAGATTATATTTTTTATTGTTATATTCAAAAATGTAGTGTCCTGTTTGTGGCTTTCTAAAATAATTCAAATCTATCTTAGAAATAAATCGAATATAATTTAAGAGTTTCGTCATACGTTTTGAATCAATAGTTTGATAATCATAAAGTCTTCCCTTCTTTCTAAATTTAATAATTCCTGTTTCTTTAGATAATAGATGAATATCACTTACTTTTTCTTTAAGAGCGTCAAATACTATCTGTTCAAATAATTCGTTCATATTGTTCCTCCTACTAGTTTATTCGCTCTTTTTTTGTTTTTTTCTTCAAAAAAATGAAAAAAAATAAAAAAATCGTTTTTTTACAAACGATTTAAGTACGGATTATTTCTTTTTTCATCATCTAAGGTTGTTGATGGACCATGTCCAGGATAGATTAAATAATTACCTGAAATGTCTTTAATTTTCTCGATAGAAGAAATTGTTTCTTCTAATGACGAATTAGGAAAATCATATCGTCCAACAGCACCTTTAAATAAAACATCCCCTGAAAAAATAACATGATCATCTTCAAAAATCACAAAACAAGAACCATGAGTATGACCAGGTAAATTCAAAAAGTGAATTTTAAAATTCTCAATTTCTATAGAATCTTTTACGGGTGTTATTTTTGTCTGCATATTTAATGGCTTTGAATAACTAGATAAATTCATGTCATCATCATAGAAACAATCATAGTCTCTTTCGTGAAGATAGACAGGACAATTATATTTATTGACTAAATCATCAACAGCACCAATATGATCAAAATGTCCATGTGTTAAAAGAATTGCTGATATATTTAAATGATTATTGTCTAAATAGTGAATTATTTTTTCACTTTCAGCTCCTGGATCAACGATTAATGAGTGATTGTCATTTTCAATAATATAACAATTTGTTGCCATTTGACCTAAGGTCATTTGTTTTATTTTCAGTTCCTTCATAATTTTCTCCATAATAAAAAAATAAGCCGAGGCTTATTTTTTTTCTTTGTGTACAGTTTTTTTATTGCATCTTGGGCAATATTTATTTACTTCCATTCTATCTGGATGATTTCTTTTATTCTTAGTGTTGATATAATTTTCTTCACCACATTCTGTACATTTTAAAATGATATTATCTCTCATGATTACACCTCCGCATCACTAAAACTTTCTTACACATAATAACATAATAATTTATGAAATACTAGCATTTTTTTAATTTAGTCCATATTTTTCTACATATTTATCAACAACTTGGTGTGCGATAATTGGTGCAGAAGTCTGAGCGCCTGTTGAAGCACGATCTTCACGTTCAGCAATACTTGCAAACGCCACAATTGGTTTACTGTCTTCTGTTGCAGAAATATAACCAATTTGTAAGTGGTTAGGATGATCGACATTATCACCTGGATCATATTTTTCAGCTGTTCCTGTTTTACAATAAGTAGCATATGGTTTTTCTGACCAATACGTATGTGATGTTCCATCGGTTCTTGTAACACAAGCACGCATTCCTTTTTTGATTTGTTGGAAAGCATCCGCTTGTGACGATACATCATCTTGAATATTTGTTTTAAATTTATAAGTTGAAACGTTATTTCCTGCATCATCTGTTTTAAAAGATTCTATTAAGAAATGTGGTTGTACTTTTTTACCCATATTGGCAAGTGTACATGTATATTGGGCTAATTGAATTGGTGTATATGTGTCATATTGTCCAATACAAGCATCTAATAATAAACCTGCTTCAGATTTCGTTCCCTTATAACCATCACCTTCATTTGGTACATCAAGTCCTGTTTTTACTCCTAAACCTAATTCACCAAAATCTCGTCTTATAATGGTTAAAGTCTTAACAAATCGATTAAAATCAACGTTTAAAGATGCATTTGGTACATAGTTGACACCGGCAAGCTTCATTGCAATTCTAAACATATAAACGTTCGAAGACCATGCCAAAGCATCTACTTCATTGATATTTCCCATTGTTTTCCAAGATTTCTTTTCTTTTGAACCTTTAATTTTAATTGGCTCATCAACAAAATACGTATTTGGAACAATAATATTTTCTTTAAACGCCGTATAAAGAGTTCCCGCTTTTGATGTAGACCCTATTTCTACTTGTCCTAAATAGTTGAAAGAGGAAATATCAGACACTTCACCAGTTGCTTTATCAATTTTTTTCGCTGACATCACTAACACTTCTCCAGTATTTGGATCCATCATTACAAAATACATTTTTTCAAAATGCTTATTGAAACTATTACATGCCTTTAATTCGTTGGTGATAAGTTCATCCGCTAATGATTGAAGTTCCCAATCAATTGATAAACGAATATTATCCCCTTTTTGACCATTAATACTATTCGTTACAATAGGGTCTCCATTACTGTTATATTTAATAGAATAAGATGAATTTGTGGCTTTTAAAATATCTTCGTATTGTTTTTCTAAACCGCTCGTTCCAACACGACTATCATTTGTATATCCTAAAGCTAAAAGTTCATTTTTCATTTCAGAAGGTAACCCTTGTCTTTTTGTAGTTACTTTTCCAAAAATAGAAGAAAGTTGCCCATCGACCATTGATTGACGCGACCAACCACTACTTATTTGAATACCCTTTAAAACATTGGCATTTTCACCAATAACGCTTGCTTCTTCAACAGAAATTCCTTCTACAAGCGTTACAGATCCCTTTTTACATCTTTTCATTAAATATTCAAAACGGACTTGTTCAATTTCGTCATGTGTCATATTTTGATAAATATAGTCCAATGTTAATTTAGAAACTATTAAATTTGTCTTTGCTTTTTCATAGTCCGAGCTGTCAGGATTATCCTTTTTTAATTGTGCCAATTCTTCATCACTAACTAAACTTTCTGCAAGTTTCTCATGAGCAATAATAAAATAATCTTTAATATTTCTTTCAGTAATGTTATTTACATTTTTTGGTTCAAAATCAATATCTAGTTTTTCACTTAAAAATTTCGCAATATATGTAATTTCTTTATCAGTAATTGATTTTGGTGCGTAATAATTAACGCAAATAACATTTTGATTACCAACAAGTTTTGTATAATTACGATCATAGATTTCTCCACGAGGAGCATCATTGGTATACGTTGAAGTTCCATAAGTTTCTAATTTTACATTTAAATTATCTGCTTGTGTTAATTGTACATAAGCAAGTCTAGCAATTAATATAATAATCAAAACAACTGTTAAACAAATCAGTTCAATCAATCTTTTTGAAACAATAATTTCTGTTTTACTGTTTTGATATTCTTTTTCTTCATTAAAACCATGAAAACGTACCTTTGAGTTATTTTTATTATTAAATAATTTCAAAACATTACGCCTCCTTCCGCATGTGTATTATATTATACTTTAAATAAATAGTAAATTTGAATTATGGTCTAAAAACAATAATTTCACATTTTTATATCAAAATAGCAGCTACAGCTGCTATTCGTCATCGACTGATAAAATTGCCATGAATGCTTCTTGAGGAATTTCAACACTTCCTACCGCTTTCATACGTTTTTTACCTTCTTTTTGTTTTTCTAATAATTTCTTTTTACGAGAAATATCTCCACCATAACATTTAGCAAGGACATTTTTACGCATTGCTTTGATTGTTGTACGAGCAATGATTTTTCCTTGAAGTGCTGCTTGAACAGGTACTTCAAACATTTGTTTAGGAATAATTTCCTTTAATTTTTCACAAATAACTTTACCACGACTATAAGCAAAATCTTTATGCACGATTGAAGAAAGTGCATCTACGACATCTCCATTTAATAAGATATCCATTTTTTGAAGCTTACTTTCACGATAACCAATCAATTCATAATCGAAAGAAGCATACCCTTTTGTACTTGATTTTAATTTATCAAAGAAGTCATATACGATTTCTGATAAAGGAATGTTATAGATGATATTTCTACGTATATCATCGATATATTCAATATCAACATATTCTCCACGTTTTGATTGACATAATTCCATAATAGAACCAATGTATTCATTTGGTGTCATAATTGAAGCTTTAACATAAGGTTCTTCAATATAATCAATTACTTGAGGTGCAGGCATTAATGCAGGGTTATCAATTTCAATCATTGTTTTATCTGTTAAATAAACACGATAAATAACTGATGGTGCTGTTGCAATCAATTCTAAATCGAATTCTCTTTCAAGACGTTCTTGAATAACGTCCATGTGTAATAATCCTAAGAAACCACATCTAAATCCAAATCCTAAAGCTTGTGATGTTTCTGGTTCAAAAACTAAAGACGAATCACTTAATTGGATTTTTTCTAAAGCTTCACGTAAGTTTTTATATTTAGAATTATCTACTGGATAAAGTCCACAATAAACCATTGGATTTAATTTACGGTATCCTGGTAATTGTTCATGACTTTCATTTTCTAAAGTCGTAATTGTATCCCCAACATGAACATTTTGAATTGATTTAATTGCGGCTGAAATCCAACCAACTTCACCACAAACAAGTTCATCTTTTTTGATTTCTGCTGGTGTTCTTACCCCAACTTCTGTTACTTCATAAGTAGCACCAGTGGCCATGAATTTAATATGATCACCAACTTTGATAGATCCTTCTTTAATTCTTACAAAAACAACGACCCCACGATAACTGTCATAGAATGAATCAAAGATTAATGCTTGTGTAGGATTATCTACACTTCCTTGTGGAGCTGGTATATCTCTTACAATCATTTCTAAGACATCTTGTACATTAAGACCACTTTTTGCTGAAATAAGAGGTGCATGATCGGCAGGTAAACCAATCACATCTTCTATTTCTTTAATAACGCGTTGTGGATTCGCACTTGGTAGATCCACTTTATTAATAACTGGTAAAATTTCCAAATCATTGTCTAAAGCTAAATACACATTTGCAAGTGTTTGAGCTTCAACGCCTTGTGCCGCATCAACAACTAAAACAGCCCCTTCACATGCTGCAAGTGAACGAGAGACTTCATAAGTAAAGTCAACATGACCCGGAGTATCGATTAGATGTAATAAATAAGTTTGTCCATCTTTTGCTTTATATTGTAATTGTACTGCGTTTAATTTAATTGTAATTCCTCTTTCTCTTTCTAGCTCCATACTATCTAATAATTGAGCTTTCATTTCACGATCAGAAACAGCCCCTGTCATTTCTAGAATTCTATCTGCTAAGGTACTTTTCCCATGATCGATGTGAGCTATAATTGAGAAGTTTCTAATTTTATTTTGTTCTATCGCCATTATATATTCACCGACTTTCAGTAACTCATTTTAACAAAAAATAAAGCAATTGACAATTTATTTATAGAAATAATTAATCAGACAATTTCGTAATGAAAACATTTAGTCAAAATGGTTGATTTGTGCACCATAAATCGATTGATTTCCATTGACTAAATAAGCAAAAATACAGACAATCACAAAAATCATCATATTACTACCACCAAACACTTCTATTGCCATCATGATCGGTGCTAATAAAGTATTCGTAGCTGAAGCAAAAACAGCTACATAACCTAAAGCTGCACAGAGTTCTATTGGTAAATGAAAGATAAACGCTAAAACAACACCAAACGACGCTCCAATTGAAAATAGAGGTGTTACTTCTCCACCTTGAAAACCAATCGCAAGAGTAACGATCGTAAACACAAGTTTTAAAAGCCAATCATAATTTTGAATTGTCCCTTGATAAAAAGATAAGTCGATAAGATTTGTCCCAAGTCCACTGTATCTTCCTTTAAACAGAATCAAACCAACAACAAGAAAAATAGAAATAAGCCCTATTCTTTTATACGGATTTTCAAATTGATTTTTGAAAATATCTTTTAACTTTGCAAGAGACAAAGAAAATAGTTTTCCTACGAATCCAAAAAGAATTCCTAAAATAATCATTAAAAAAATATTTTTAAAATCATTTGTATTAATTGTCTGAGTTATTTTAACACTAAATTTTTCTAAACCTAAAAAATGGGAGGTATAAGAGCCACTAAAAGCACCGATGAACGCAGGAAAAAGTGCTTCATAGTCTATTTTCCCAACAATCATTACTTCTATTGCGAAAAAGAGTGCGACCAATGGCGTTTGAAATAAACCACCAAATCCTGCAGCCATCCCTGTAATCAATAAAACTTTTCCATTTTTAGGAAAATGAAAATATCTTGAAAAGTAGTGTGATAATGTTGCGCCAATTTGAACAGCGACACCTTCTCTACCGGCACTTCCTCCAAATAAATGTGTAATCCATGTACAAACCATAACAAGAGGAACAAGCATTAAAGGAATAGTATCTCTTTTTTGTTGACCTGTTTCAAAGACCAATGTCATTCCTTTTAGGCTTAATTCATTAAAATGATGATATGCCCAAGTAATCAACAACCCAGCAATTGGTAAAAAAGGAACTAAATACCAAAAATAATCATTTCTTATTTCACTAATTAAAATAAGTCCTTTTCCAAAAATTGTATCAATGATACCTACAACAACTCCGATAATTAGGGAAAATACTCCGTATTTTATTAAATCTGCTTTCTTATTCATAAACTTCCTCCTATAAAAAAAGCTAATCACCCTGTGTTATACACAGAAGTCATTAGCCAAATAGCGGTTTCGATTAAAAATCGTGGGAGAACCTCATTCCCGTAAATAAGATAACATATATTTATTTCATTTACAATTATTTCATCAATCTTCAAGTCTATATTTCTTTATTAATTCTTCAACTGTTTTTTCAGGAGATCTTCCTTCAATTTTAAATTCATTCTCTATAACACTATAAATACGATGATAATAAACATAATCTGCAAAAATATCTTTCATATAATGATTTTTATGAGCTAAGGCATATTCTCTAGAATCGTCCATAATTCTATCATTGTCATCTGTAAATACCAATCTATCAAAAATATTTTCAACAGTATCTGATAACTCAATACATAATATATTATCTTCAAATATCATATCATAAAAATCATTCATATATGAAATCGGTGTAACAGCTACAACAACATTATCCTTTCCTTTTAAAAGCCTTTTTAGTAGCTTTGCTCTTCTTTGATCTCTATCTTCCAAATTTTTATAACGATTTACGAAACCAATTGTTGTCGTATGATAATATTTTCGAATTTCTTCATCCATATCATAAAATTGGTAATTAAGTCTTTTAGCAAGCAACATTCCTGTTGTTGTTTTTCCTACGTTAGATATTCCAAATAATAAAATAATCATTTTCCTCATTCCTTTTTTACTTTGTTAATTTTTGATATAAATCTATTTCTACTAAATTCAAATTTCTTGCAGAAATATAGTCCCACTTAACTTTTCGATTATTATAGAGTAAATTCATCACCTTATAGTACAATGTATGATTTAAAAAGTTATAGAAAAAGAAAACATAATCTGCGTGATTGATTACTTGATGAGAAACAGCCTTTTCACCTGTAATAAAGATCATATGTGGATATTTATTTTTTAAAGCATTAATCAAATTAATATGTCCACCGATAAACACTATTTTATTCTTATTTGATATTTCTAATAAAGATGATTCATAATCAATATTTTCATTTGTATCTTGTTGATAGTTATTTTCTAACGAAAACATCAATGAACGTAATTTGTAAAGTTCTTCTTGACTTTCTTCAAATTTTTCTATTTTTCTATCTTTTTGAACGAGATTCTTATTAAGCTCATGAATTTCTTTATTAAAGCTTTTCGCAAGTTCATTGTTTTTAGCTGTATTTTCTTTTTGAATAACTTCAGTTAATGATTTAATTTGATTTTTCAATGTAAGTATTTCAGTATCTTTATTTTGAATCTGTTGATTTAACTCTTTATTTGATTTTTCTAATGTTTTAGTATAGTTATCTTTTGATAAATCAAATACTTTAGGTATATATTTATAAGAAATATATACTTCTTTAATTAATGCAATTTGAATTGCTGAGTTCCATAAAAACTCAATTTTATCTTCATTATCCCATTCTTTAAAATTTTTTGTTACTTCATTCGCATTAAAAGAAACCATAAGTGCTAAATTCTTTTGATACTTCTTTAACATATATATACAGTTAAAGAAGTCATCATAGACAAAACCTCTATGGATAGAAGAAATAAACAATAAAGTATACTTCATAGATATTCTATCTTGCATATCATTGATATCAATCTTATCTAAATTTTCAATCAGTTTTTCTATCTCTATAAAATATTCTTGTGCACGTTCAAGTGATCGATTTCCTTTAATTTTATTTTCATCACCTATATATTCTATTAATGTCTCATTATATTGGTAAAACATTAAATAATCATTTATGACTTGTTCAAATTCAAATATAAATACAGACAAAGGGGCAATATAAATAGGATCTTTAAAATAATTAAACATAAATGTAATTGCGTATTGATGAAGTACCTCATTCGTTTTTTCTATACCGATTTCAAAATAAAATTCATGTTCTTTCAAATTAATCTGCGATAAGTTTTCATTTACATCTTTATAATATTTGAGCAATATTCGTCTTATCTTTTTCGTGATTGTTTTATCAGAATCTATCTCTTTTAAAACAGACATCAAACAAACGCATTCGTATAATTGATCAGGTGGATATTTTAACACATAAGGAGCATCATCAAAGCTGTTCATATATTCTGTATAATTATTAGCTATGATAAGATTTTTATTAAGCAAATCTTGACATAAGTCTAATAATTCGTTTTTGAAATCAGCAGGACCGGTTAATAGATAATGTGTTAAAAAGAGCATGAAATCTCTAGTAATCAAAAATGAATAGCCATCATTCATGTTAACATCTACATTTAAAATATCATTTTTAAAATAATCAAAAATCGTTATTAAATAGCCAGCACATTTTTGTAGAAAGTTATCGTTATGAGGATTTTTAAAATGATGATAGACATTTGCTGTTTTAAAAAAATACTCTTCTACTAATTGCTCCTCATCTTCTTGATTGTATAAAAAATATTTTTTAATAGTTTCGCGTGTTTTATTTAAAACAAGCGTTTCTGTTTGAGCATCTAATTCATCGATATCTGACATTTTTTGTTCTACTACATCAAACTTTTCAATTCTGTTATCTCTAGGTAAAATAGCATTTTTAAGTTCTTCAGTAAATACATTTTCATTTATTAAATCTTGATCATATTTTTCTTGAACTTCTTGATCTTTTTTATTCAGTTCTTCTGCCAAGTTTCTTATTTCCTCATTCGACATATGTATGACATTATTGATTTGGTTTTTTAATTTTGTTAGGTGATACTGGTTACCATAATAATCTACATAATATTTTGCTATTAAAGTTGTGTAACAAAATTCAAAACCAAAACTTTCTTCATTCATTCTTAATGACGTATCTTGAATTGACCTCTTTATTATTTCAGTAAATTCATTTTTTAACAATGTTTCTTGTGAAATAAGTTCAAACAGCTGCTCACTTGTTTCTTCATCAAAACACATTTGATATTTTAAATCAGAAATCTTTGATACTGTAATTCCTAATCCAGTGCTTAAATGTTTTTTTAACTTTGTTTGAGATATATCTTTTCCTACTATTTTAGAAAACTCTTTCACTTTTTTTCTAATAAATGTACTATTCATGAGTTTATTAATAAAAATACCCACTCTTCTTATAAAAAAATCACTATAATCATTTACTCTCGTTATCAATTCATCTGATGTAAGATTAAAAGAGCTATTTTTTTGAATAAACTTTTCTTCAAATTCATCAGTAACATAATTTTGTTTAACAAAAAAATAGTAAGCTTCTACTAAATCATCTAAATCTTCAAATTCATCATTTAATAACTTTTCTTCGGTATTTAACAACAACATCACCCCATTTGCTTATTTGTCTTATTGTACCATTAATGAGTCTTTATTTGTTGAATAAAAAAGATATTATTCTAAAAAATATAAATGTTATGTCATGAAAACGAAAATGCAAGATTTAATTCTTGCATTTTCATTATAAGTAAGTTTACAAAACTCATTATTTAATATCTTCATCTAACAAAATATGAGCATTACTTAAATCTAAATCATCAATATGATTAATCATTCCTTGATGATATCTCTTTTGATTGATGTTATGGTAACTTACAATATTAAAATGAACTTCTTGATCTAATGCAACAACAATTAAGTTTTGTCTTTTTTGATGTTCACTCTTTTCTTGTGATTTAAATACATAAATATATTTAAAACATTGTTTTAATGTTTTAACAACATTCTTAATATTTTGGGTGTATTTACCATTTAATGAACCAATGATATTTGTTATATAAATTCCTTGTGAATTTAAAGATTCTTTTATTCTTTTAATTGCTTCTAATGAATAAAGATCTAATACCAAATTTTCACCAATAAATACATCACTTAAAATCGCATCATACTTCTTTTTATTTCTATTTATATAATCTCTTCCGTTTTCAAAATAACAATGAAATCTATTTTTATTCTTATCAAATTTATTAACAGTTTCTTTTAAATAGAAATACTTATTAGAAATATCATAAAGAACTTCATTAATTTCTACAACATCAATATTTCCTTGATGATGTGCTAGAAAATACTTGGGATAATGAAAAGCACCCCCACCAATTAATAAAACATCATTGATTTGTCTATTTTCTAAATAATTTTCATCAAACATCAAATCAAATAAATACATATATTCAAAAAGTAATTCATTTTGTAATTCTTCTTCTATATACGTTGCAGATTCCATACCACCATCTATATCTAGAACTCTTACACGATGCTTCTCATGTCGACCATAGCTAATGGTAATATGTCCATAAGGACTTTCTATTTCAATCTTATCATTATACAATTTTTGTATTCCTACCTTTAAAATTTAAATGGATCCCAATTTGGTTTTCCACTATCATAGTAATCACATGATTCTTGCCAAGATTTCATTTCATCTTTAATGGTATCGCATAGACATTCATAGTCATATTTTTTAAACTTATCATGATTCATCATTGACTTATAAAACTTTTTAAAACTAGCTGCTGCTTCTTTTATAGAATTTGGTGAAGACCACATACACTTTCTAATAAAGAAATCTCTAAAGAATAAATCTACTTCATTATTAACTTCTTCATAATTCGCATTATTACGATTTAATAAATATTCATTGATAAAGAAATCTACATTTTGTACATGTTTCTTAATTGTTTTATCAGATAAATTTGAAAGATCTTCTTTAAAAATATTTAATAATTCTTCATGTTGTTTTTCAATTTCTTTTTTGTCAAACGGTTCTTTATAATACATTTTCCTTATCTCCTTTGTTTTTAAACTATTATAATCAACTTTCTTTTATTTAATTCTATCATATTTAAGAGTTGTTCTATAGTAATTCTAAAAATAATTTAAAAACAGGAATATTACAACATGTTTGTTGTTCATCCTGTTTTATTGTTATTTATTAATATCTAATACTGCATAATAAGCATCTTTGAAGGCATCTAATGCAACACCTGCTTTTTTACAATCTCCAATAATATAGGTTGGTATATCAAGACCTTCATAAACATTTGTATCATTTGATTTAGAACCAACAGCCATAATAACATCATCATAGTAATATTCTTTTCCACTGGCAATTACAACGTTTTCTTCAATTTTTTCAACAGTAGCACTTGTTTCTATTGTTATAGGTAATTTATTCATTGCAAACTGAGCTGTTATTTGACGAAGTGGACCAAGATCTTGTAAAGCTTTTTCTTTCATTTCAAGAATTGTAATTTTCTTACCCTGACTTGCTAGAAATTCAGCTGTTTCAAAACCTACTAAACCACCACCAATAATGACAACATTTTCACCTTTAACATTTACTTTTTCACTTAAAACATCATGAGCAATGATACATTTATCTGTACCTTGAATAGGTAATCTAAATGGACTAGATCCTATAGCAATTATTAAAGCATCTGGTTTCATATTGGAAATTAAGTCTAGAGAGGCTTCTGTATTTAAATGCACTTCAATATTTGATTCTTCAATATCTTTAATCATTTTATCGACCGCATTTTTAAAATCTTTTTTAGCTGAAATAGCACCTGCCAAGGTAAATTGGCCACCTAAAGATGCAGTTTTTTCAATAATAATTGGTGTATTCCCTGTTTCTTTTAAATCAAGAGCAGCTTCCATTCCAGCAATTCCACCACCAAGAATAACAACTTTTTTAGGATGTGAAGTCATAGATAAACTATCTGTTGCTTCTTCTAATAATCCTGGATTTCTCATACACGTAATATGTTTGATACTTGGATCATACAAAGAATTACAGAAGTAATCATAACACCCTTGATTACATCCAATACAATAACGAATTTGATTCACTTGACCATTTTTAGCTTTATTACAGAAATTAGCATCAGCAAGTTGCGCACGCGCCATTACAATTAAATCTGCTTTATCATCTTCTAATACCTTTTCAGCAAATTCAGGAGTATTAATACGACCACATGGCATTGTAAGCATTCCTGTTTCTTTACGAATACGTGCTGCATCTCCTACATTAAACCCATTTTCAATATCTACAGGAGCCACTTCATAAAGAGTCGCAGCTGTTATAATATTTCCACGCGATATATTTAAAACATCGACACCATACTCCTTTGCGTCTTTACAAAAGTCGATTACTTCTTCAACTGTTAATCCACCTTCAAGCATATCATCATGACAATCTATTCTCATAAATAAAGGCATATCTTCTGGCATATTTTGTCGAATGGCTTTGATACATTCAAGTGGGAACTTCTTTCGATTTTCGAAACTTCCACCCCATTCATCACTACGATGATTAATTCCACCAGAAAGCATTGAATGTGGTAAATAGTTATGTGCGCAGTGAAATTCCAAACAGTCAAATCCAGCCTCAACTGAACGTTTAGCTGCCTCGCCAAATTTATTAACAATATCCCATAATCTTTCAGAAGTAATTCCTGGCACCGTATATTCTGCACTTAGTGGCATATCATTAGGAACTAATATTTCTGCTTGTTGATCAGATGCAACAGCCAAACCTCCTTGCCAAAGTTGAATACATGTTTTACCACCAGCATCATGTATTGCATTATTTAATTTTTTAAACCCTTCAATATACTTATCTTCTGCAATAGATAAAAATCCAAAAGGTGCACTTGCTTTGTCAACAGCAGTAACCTCAACCGTATTTAAACCATTACCACCTTTAGCTCGTGCTACATGATAAGCAATCAACTTATCTGTTACACTTTTTCCATCTTCACTTTCTGCACTTTCATGCGTACCCATTGCAGACATTACAACACGATTTTTTAATTTCATGCCACGAATCTGTATAGGTTCAAATAATTTGTCAAACATTCCTTTTTCCTCCTAAGCGTTTGCTTTTTCCTCTCTTAATCATAGCATTATACGAAAGTGCTATCAAATGAAATTTCGTTCATTTTTCTATCTTTTTTCTATCTCAACATAGTAATCTAATTTATAAAAAAAATAAAATCTTTATTTAAATACTATTAATTAAATGAAATATTTTATAGGGAATTATAATTTTTTTAAACCACATATTTATCAAACTACTATTTTTTCATCTGATATATTTTTGAAAAATTATATTTCTTCTAAAGGATCAAAATCTATAGAAGATAAGTTCCTTAAACTATTATTCCATTCTTTGGCTAAAAGTGTTATAGGCGTTTCTCCTGAAAAAGGATTGTTTCCAAGACGTTTAATATAATCACTATTTTTATCGAATAAATCTTTTGCTTCCATTCCTTCATTAGCAAATAAGCATTGTATTTTTTTTAGTATATATTTCTTACTAAATTTTTGCTTATCATTTACAGCTTGATTGTAAAATTCAGGCAACATAAGCATCATGAACCTAAACCCAGAGATTTTTGAAAAAGCTCCATATTTTTGATTTCTATCTATTATTGTAGTTCCAACGGCCTCTTCCCATGCATTTAAATATTGTGAAATCACTGTTAAAGCTTTTTCATCTGATAATTCTCTATTCCCGATATCTTTTATATTGTATTTATCTAAGATATTAATGATTTGTGATGCCTTAAATCCACCAGTTATACGTTCTGCACCCATAATTATTCTATTTTTTAACGGCGAACATGTCTCAGTATTCATCAATGAAACAAGTCCATGATATTTTTCTTCCTTATTTGTTAACATTCCCAATCTTGCTCTAAACCACATTAACAAGTTTGGAGCAACACTTTCTTGTTTTTCATTTGTGTTTTTAAAAATCAAACGTTTCGCTTTCATTGTTGGTTTTATATACATTTCAAACGTGATATCAAAACACTCATCATCAGGAATTTTTACATATTCTGAAAGAAAAGAAAATAAACGATGTTGCCCATCCATAATATCAAATGAATTTTGAAATTTTAAAAATTCAGCTTCTGTTTCTGGAAATTCAATATAATATCGATTTGTTTCTTCATCTTTTTTTACATTTAAATTACCATTTGTAGTACCAATCACAATTGATGTTGATATAGTTCCTCCAGTTGCAACATAAATTGAAATCTCTTCCAATTTCTTCGGTGTTAGTGGACGTTGTGCATCTTGAACCTTTTTAAATTCTACCTTAGTAGCCAATCTTACAAGTTTTCTTGCATCTATCGCTCCAACATAACGTATTTCATTATGTTGAACAACCTTTATTACATCTATTTTTATCATATAATATGCTCCTTTATTTTTTTATATTTTTGATGTTGATTTTATCCCCTTTTTTTGTATTACAATGGCAACATAGCATTTGAAAATTATTATCTAAACAATCGCCAACGTATTTAAATGGAATAATATGATCAAGATGATCATGAATATCTATTAAACAATGACAAATATTACAACTATAATTTTGCTTTTCTAATAATTCTTCTTTCAAATCAATAGAAACAGGAAACCTAAATTCATTTTTATCTATAAACGCTAATACTAATTTTTCCATTAACATGCATTCATCATGTGATAATACAATATTCATTTCTAATTGAAATATTTTTTGAATAGTTTCTAATTTGTTTGTACTTCTACTCATTATGTTTCTCAATCGATTTCTACATTGATAAGAATTACTCTTTTTACAAAAGCTTACAAAATATTCATATAGATACATATCTTGATTTCTTATGTATAGACTCTTATTTTTTTCATTCATATCTCCCCTCCTTAATTATCTAATATTTTATAGCATTTAAATAGAGAGGTTATTTTTTCGACACAATTCGAAAGAAGCATATATCAGATTCTAGTTTATTTTAAAATAATTATTTTACACATAAAAAGTGAGACGTTCGCTCACTTAATTCTTTATCTTCTATTTCTTATACATTCCACACAATGACATCAACAAACACCAAATTGCTCTTAATGGTAAAATGATGATGTAAAAAAACAATTTAAATATCGTCCACATAATTATCACTCCCTTACTTTTTTAACTTACATATTCTTTATAAACAGAATGTCCTTGTTCCTTTCCTAAATGATTAATTAAACATTCTTCTAATGGCAGATTTTGCATCGATGCTTCTTCAATATAATGTCTAATGTGAAGATGTCTTGATTTAAGAAATCTTTCATGAGATTCATATTTATCATAAATATGATGAAGCTTTTCAATATATTGTTGATATCCATTTAAAGCATCCTCTTTATTTGCAAAAGATCCAACATGTGTTCCAGAATAATAAAGTTCATAACTCATTTGATAAATATCAAATTCAATAAATGTTTTAACCATACCAATCGTATTAATATATTCTTCTACAACAAATAATTTCTTTTCATTTTTACTTAAAAAATTTTTCAAAGAATCCATACATGTATAACTTAATATTTTCTTTCTTAAAGAATCATTTGCCTTTGACATAATAGAAAGATAATCTTCATTTCCTTCGTTATAATAATAACAAAATGATCCAGGATGTCTTGAAACTGAATGTTTTGGATATTTTTCTTTTAAATATAGGATACTTGCATCATATCCTCTATCTTTTGAACAAATGACAATTCTTGTTTTCTTTGAAACATAAGAAAGTAAATTTGTAAGTTCTGCAACAATACAAAAATCCATGATATTTTTTGCTACGCATTCTTTTCTGATATTTAAAATATTAATAAGTTTTATATGTTTATTATTTTTATAATTCATTATCTTTTCATCAATAAATGGATCACTGATAAAAAGATAAACTAGTGTATGCTTTGGTATTTCTTTAGGTATTTGATAGCCAATATTTTCACTATCTACTAAAACAATTTCTTTAACCAAATGATATTTAATTTTATTTATGATTCTTTTTAACATACAAATCCCCCTTTTCTTTAAAACTATTATATAATGTTAAAAAGGCTAATACCGTCTTATATAAGTAGGTATTAGCGTATGCTTTCATATATGATAGTGATACGAGGTGATTTAAATGAATAGAAATAAAGATAGTGATTCATATATTAAATATATTTCAGTGATTGATTTAATTATTAAAAATAGTGATGAAAAAAATCCAATTACGATTAATCAAATTCAAGATTTGATTTATGATAAAGGTTACGATTTTAAAATAGATTTTAGAATCGTTAAAAAATTTGTAGAAAACTATAATAATTATTATGAAGATACAATCATTAAAGCGTATAAGGAAGGAAGAAATAATTACTTTTATTATGAAAACCCTAATTTAGATTTGATGGAAGCAAAAGCAATTATTGATCTTGTTTATAGTTCTCATTTCTTTACTTTAAAAACAAAAGAAAACTATAAAAAAAGAATGCAAGATTTATTCAGCATTCATAACCAAGCTTATTTTCAAAAAAGATTAAATCTTCATGTTGTTAAAAATGAAAATGAACAAGTTTTCTATCAAGAATTAGAAGTCATTACCAAAGCCATCAAAGAAAAGAAAAAAATTCGCTTTGAATATCAAAAACCATCTTTAACACTTAATGAAAACCATAAACTAACAGAATTAGCTCCAATCGATACTGTCTTTTCTAATAATGAATATTATCTTTTATGTCAAGGAGCTAAAGATCCAAATACATGTATTCAATATCGTTTAGACTATGTAAAAAATGTTGAAATCGTTAAAGATAGTGAAGTAAAATTTGATGATTATCAATTAGACTCATTTGAAAAGAAACTCAATAATATGACTTACATGTATGGCGAAGGAAAAATTGAAGTTATTGAACTTGAATTTACACCAAATGTCTATTCCAATATGATTGATAAATTTGGTAAAGATATTCATCCTAAAAAAATAAATGAAAATCTTTATTGTGTCCAAGTAAGACACATTATAAATAGTACATTTTATTCATGGATCATCGGCTTTGGTGGACATATTCAAATTTCGAATAATGATGTACATAAAAAACAATTTAAAGATTTTTTAATGAAAAATTTTATAAACGAAAATAATGCTGAAAAGTTTTAATCAGCATTATTTTCATCTAATATACTTATAACAGGTGTTTTACAATTACACTGAAAATTCATTAATTTCAGTGTAATTGTAAAAGAAATATGCATTAAATATTTACAAGCTTCTTCGATAGCAACAGCAATGGCTACAGTAGCTCCAGCCATTGGGGTGTTACCCATACCGATTAATCCCTTCTATTGAAAAAGGAGCACTTTTAAGCGACTCCTAATTGTTCTTATTTTATAAAATTTAGATAAAATATTATC
Source organism: Bacillota bacterium (assembly GCA_030540195.1). Taxonomy (GTDB): domain Bacteria; phylum Bacillota_I; class Bacilli_A; order Erysipelotrichales; family Coprobacillaceae; genus Faecalibacillus. Next base: position 36,019 of record JAUNWT010000009.1, read on the forward strand.
TTTCTTCCCATTTAATACTTACATCTTTACCATGATGTGCAAGCCCTATATAAATGATTTTACCTTTTAATCCATAATCATATTTATTATCTTTGATTTGTTGGATGGCCTTATTGGATAACTCATCCAATGCTTTTTCAAGATCTTTTTTATCTTCTTTTAAATATTTAAATTCTAAAACAAATGAAGTTTTCTTTTCATCTTTAGCTTTTAAAATTAAATCATCTCTACCTTTTCCAACTTCTCTATTAGAGATAATTTCATAATCTTTATCTAAACATAAGCACATTCCAAGCATCATCATATGATAACTGTTTTCTTTTTCTAAATCATGATAACTTGGTATCATTAAAATTTCTTTATACTCTTTTATGAACTTATCAGATTGTTCATATCTTAAATAGCGCATCAATCGATTGAGCTGACCATCTCCTAAAGAAAGATAATAGTCTGTTATATTTTTAAATTCTTTTTTTACTTCTTCATTCGGTATTCTAATTCGATAATAACCATCCATTAAATCAATTACTTGATCTACTGTAAGATAACCAGCATTTACGAACAAGCCCCATAGTGTTGGTGTACTTTCAACTTCATAAAAACTTGTTTGTAAATTTACTTCTGTATCTAAATACCCATCTTCAATTAACTCCTTATATTGTTCTTTGAAATCATGATTTGATTTCTTAATACCATCTTTAATCATTGTATTTGCACTGGTATTGACCCAGTAAGATGTCAATTCTTTTGTATCAACATAATTTAATAATGACCATGGATTATAGATATCTTGATTTCCTATGTGATAACCATCATACATTTCTTTTACTTCATTATTTAACTGTAATCCATAGTATTCTAATAATTTTCTTGTTTCATTACTGTCAAAACCAAAATAAGAAGCATAACGTTGATCAGTTACATCACAAACAACAAGATTATTCAAATCACTAAAAATATTTTCCTTTGCTACCCTTTGTATACCCGTAATGAACGCATATTTTAAACTGTTTGAAGTCTTAAGAGAATTATGAAGTAATCCTGATAATCCTCCTCTTACTTCTTCATAGAAACCTTTAGTATGAGATTCTATAAATGGTGTATCATATTCATCAATAAAAACCATCACTTCCTTATGATAGTAATCTTTCAATTTATCCATCAAAAACGAAATAGAATCTACTATACCTTCTAAATTTCCATTCGAATAATTCATTAATCTATTTTCTAAAAAATCATGTTTATTTTGTTCGTATTTTGTTAAATCATTAAAAACATAGTTATATCTGTCCCATTCTTTTAACATTTGATCTTGTATTGTTGAAACAATAGAAGCCTTATCTCTTTTTGCATCTGCAAAAGAAATAAAGATGGTTGGATATTGATTTAATTCATTTGCATAAGGTGTGTCCATGATTTTAGTACCTTTAAAGATTTCTTTAGAATCTTTCGTGATATCAAAGAATTCAGATAACATGGACATATTAATTGTTTTTCCAAATCTTCTTGGTCTTGTAACAAGTGTTACTTCAGAGCCTCTTTCTAAAAAATCTTTAATCATTAGTGTTTTATCTACAAAATAATAATTTTCTTCTCTAAGTTTTCTAAAGCTTTTAATTCCTGTTGGTATCTTTTTCACGGTTATCACCCTTTCGGTATTATTATAAACTATTTATTATACTATCGCTATGTACTATTTAAATATTCAAATCAAATTTTATCATTTCATTAAAAAAGAAGTGTTTTCACACTTCCTAAGCATTTTCTTTTTTCATTTTTTTACTTAAATAAATATAGAAACATACATTTAATATAATACCAACAATTGTCGCAATTGGTGCAGCTAAACCAATATTTGTTAAACTTGCATGTGGTTGAATTGACATATAATACGCAAGTGGTAAACGTACAAGTAATGTTTGAGTAAGTCCTTGTACCATGACCCATACTGTTTGATCATGTCCATTAAAGTAACCAACCATACTGAATAATACAGCTGTTACAATTGTTTCTAATGCAAATCCTTTTAAATAAGCATATCCTTGTAAAATAACGGCTTTTTCTGTTGTAAAGATACTTGTTAGTAAATCTCCTTTAAATAAAACTAAGATAAAAACAACAACACCAATGCTTAAACCGATACCCATCCCTGTAAACATTGCATGTTTTGCTCTTTTTTCATCACCTGCACCCACATTTTGTGCAACGAAAGATGCCATTGATTGCATTAATGAACTTGGCACTAACATTGCAAAGTTAACGATTTTACAAGCCACACCATAACCTGATGAAGCTTCTAATCCTAAACGGTTAATAAAAGCACATAATGCTAAAAATGAAATTTGTGTTAGACATTCTTGTAAGGCTAATGGTAAGCCAATTTTTAATGCACGAACACAATGTGGATTGATCTTAAAATCGTGTTTTGTAATTTTAAATGGTAGTTTTCTTTTAAATAACAACATTAAGGCAAAAACAACACTAATTGCTTGAGCAAAGACAGTGGCCATGGCAGCTCCTGCAGCATCTAAATGTAATCCTGCAACAAGAACTAAATCTCCTATAATATTAATAACACATGCAACTGCGACAAATAAAAGAGGTGATTTACTATCTCCTAACCCTCTAAAGATGGCAGATAAAAGATTGTAAGCAACAATAAAGAAAATACCTGCACCGCAAATTCTTACATAAGTGGCTGTTAAGCCAAGGGCTTCTTGAGGCGCTTGCATCAAACTTGAAATTGGTGTAGCTAATGTAATCATAACTACAAATAAAACAGCCGAAATGATTGCAAAGACAACCGTTGCTCCACCTATTAAAGCACCAATTGAATTCATTTTCTTTTCACCAATATATCTTGCAATTAAAACAGTAATCCCCATCGCAAATTGTGTAACGACGAATGTTACTAAGTTTAATACTTGACTTCCTGTTGAAACAGCTGAAAGTCCTGCTGTTGTTCCAAACCTTCCAACAACAAGTAAATCAACCGCCCCATAAGCCGCTTGTAAAATAAGTGCTCCTAAAACAGGAATCATAAATAATGATAATTTTTTTAAAATACTTCCCTGTGTAAAATCTGATTTAGCTTGATCCATTATTTTTCTCTCCCTTCACACATAACTTCATAAAACTTTTCAATCGTTTGAACCATGCAATTTGCTTCTTCATTTGAAACATGATTCAAACATAAAGATAATTTTTGAAAATAATCTTTACTATATTTTTCAAAAATCATTTTCCCTTCATTTGTAACTGTCACATAAGTGATTCTTCCATCATGTTTAGCTGTCTCCTTTTTTAAATACCCTTTTTCTTCCATTGCATGAATTGTACGTGTCACTCCTGGGCGAGGAAGATTTAAAACTTCACTCACATCTGAAACTTTAACTTTTTTATTACTTTCTTCAAGTTCAATAATTGCTTCCAAATAACGTACATAAGAAGGTAAAACTCCTTCTGGAAGTTTAGGCAACATATCTAAAATTCTTTTAGCCATGTAACAGCTATCTAACATTTCTTTTACTTTTTCGCTTGTCATTGATTTCTCCTATTAATTACCAAAGGTAATTACCGTTGGTAATTATATATTTATAAAAAAGATTGTCAAGAAAAAAGATACTAACAAATTGTTAATATCTTTTAATCATTATGCTTTATAGCGAAGCCAAATAGCATCACTTTTAAATCTTTTAACATCTAATAATTTAAGATGAATAAGTGGATGTGTGTTTTCTAATCCATCAAAAACAGACGGAAATTCTTTTCTACCATCAATACTAGCACCAATTAATAAACTAATTTCATCAAGCAATCCTTCATCTAAAAAAGATGTATTAATGGCTGGGCCACCAACAACGCCCATACGTTCTACATGAAATTCTTCATATAAAATTTCACATACCTTTTTTAAATCTATTTTCTCTTTTCCACAAGCAATCCAAGAAATATTTTGTTGATCTAAATAATCAAGATATTCTTTTGATACTTTTTCACTTGTGACAATTAAATAAGGTTTTTCCATATTTGTTGCATGAGGCCACAAAAGTTTTCCTTTTGTATCTAAAATAACTTCATAGCCCTTAGCATCACATTTTTTTGAATAGCCTGTTTGACCATACTCATCAAGTTTTTTTGCTTCAAAAATTCCTTCTGCCATTTCTAACTCAGCCGTTACCCGACCACTTACTGTTGTAGGAACATTTAACTCATCTAATGTTTGATAATAGTCTTCAACTCCTGGTAATTGTTCTGTCATAGCACAATCAATACGTCCATCTACTGATGTCATCATATGACAAATAATATAAGGTTTTTTCATTTTATAATTTTCCTCCATAAACTGGAAAACCACTACTTTTACCATAGCTTTCAATTTGTTTAAAATGTTTTAATATTTTCATATCTTCATCACTAATAACAAAATCAACTTCACTGTTTGTTTTTAAATGATCAGGATTTGCTGTTTTAGGTAAAGAAATAGCTCCTAATTGTAAAGTATAACGAATACATAATTGAGCAACTGAAACATGGTATTTATCAGCCATTTCTTTGATAGCTGTTTGATTTAAAATTTCACCATGTCCAATTGGAGAATAAGCTTCTACAACAATACCTTGTTCATTACAATAATCTATTAAATCTAAAGGCGTATTACTAATATGAAGTAAGATTTGATTCACCATTGGTTTAATCTCACAAACTTCTAATAAGCTTTCAATATCTTCTTTTTTAAAGTTAGACACACCAATTGCTTTTAACTTGCCTTCTTTATAAGCATCTTCTAAAGCTTTCCAAGCGGCTCTGTTTCCTTCTACATAACGATCATCACTTTGATTGACCTTATCCCAAGGCTGAGGACTATGAATAATCATCATATCTAAATAATCAAGTCCCATTGTTTCAAGTGTTTGATCAATGCTTTCTTTGGCAGCTTGATAAGTTTTATGTTCAGCAGCAACCTTACTTACCACAAATAAATCTTCTCGTGCTATACCACATGTACGAATACCTTCACCGACACCTTTTTCATTACCATAAGCTTGTGCTGTATCAAAATGACGATAACCTAGCTTTACTGCTTCTTTAATGGTTGATTCAACTTGATTATCATCAATAAACCAAGTTCCAAGTCCTAGTTGTGGTACTTCTATACCGTTATTTAATTTTAAATTTTTATTATACATTTTTAAATCCCCCTTGTCACAATCCCTAGTCTAGTACCTAAAGTTAACTTTAGGTCAAGAATTATAATAAACTTTTATGTTTTAATTTCAGTGTGAATAAAATGTGCATAATGTGCACAAATTGTGAAAATAAAATCCTCTTGATTTATTAAGTAATAAACGAAGAGGATAAAAATCTATTTTATTCTATGTGCAGTAATAATGGTATAACTTGAAGCATTAATGTTATTTTTATAGTATCATTTTCAATATACCAGCTTTCCCTTTACGATATATCGAACTCTTTTTATCTAAAACTTTATTCTTACAAAATTCTACAACATCTTCTTCAATTCCTAAATTTCTTTTGATTATAGATATTCCTAAATGTGCTGTATGAATTTTATAAATATTCATTAACAGTTCATTCTTTTCCATCATTCTTACTTATCCTTTTTAAAATATGAACCTATTGCTTCCCCAATTAACATTCCTAAACTTAAACATAATCCTAACTGACTGGAAAATAGAGCCCCGATCATTGAACCAAAAACTAATCCTAAACACATTCCTTCAATTAAATAATTGTCTTTTGATGTTTGTTTCTTTGTATTCATCAAAATAACAATGATAGCAAGCCCACATAGAATAAATGGTAATGCAGCAAATAGAAATTCTTTCATATACTCACCCTATCTTTTGCTTTCTTTTACTGATTAATAATGTAATCAACACAAAGATTAAAGTAAATCCTAAAATAATAAGTCCATTGATCATTAATGGTTGTAATGTTTCTAGTTTAAAATATTCTAACGTTTTAATAAGTTCGTTATTTTGCACAAAGTAATACGTTGGTAAAATATGCGCAATTTTTAAAACATAGCTTGGCATAAATGAAGCAGGCACAAAGCAACCACAAAGGAATGATGTTCCTAATGCAACAACATTAACAATACCTCCTATAGCCTGTTTATTATGTGTAATCGTTCCTATTAAAAATCCCACAGCTAAACTACATATTGAAAAAATAAATGAATTCAAAATATAAGCCATACCATTACCGCTTAACATAATTTCTTTAAACAAGATAAAACTTATAACCATATAAGCAAACCAAACAATTAAAGATGCAAGACCTAAAGATGCAAAAACAATCCAATTATATTTACGATAAGAGAAACTACTCATAATTGTTCTTTTTCGTACACTATCTTGATTAAGACTTGCAAGAATCATTGTCATACAATAAACGCCTCCAGCAAGTAAGGCATAATTCAAGAAATTAAAATAAACATTTACTTGATTGAGTTTAGAACTATCTAAGGATGTGTTGAGTTTGACTTTTGTTTTTTGGTTGGTCACTTCTTTGACTTTTTGATTTAAAGCTTTACCTTGATAATGTTCTTTATAAAGATTTACTGTTTTCATATATTTTTCAATTAACATTTGGGTAAATGAAGCATTTTCATTACCATTTGATTTATATTCAATCGTTGGATTTTTATCATTTATAAGATCATTACCAAAGTTTTCAGGAATATAAATCACATAGCTTACATCTCGATAAAATAAGGCATCATCTACTTTTTCTTGATCATTGACATCAATATCTTTTAAAGTAGCATGTTCTTTTAAATAAGAAACAAATCCTTTTGTTATTTCATTATTTTGATCTTCATTTACAATCAAAATATCTGGCTTGGTTGCTTCATAGTGATTCATATTACCAGAAGTTGTATTAAATAATGTAATTGCAAGCAGGATAACCGTGTAAAGAATTAAATTTCCTTTTAATTTATTCAAGATTTTAAAAACGGTACTAAATATAATCATATTGTTCCCTCCTTAGCGCTATAAAAGAAATCAATAAACATACAAAGATAAATACTCCTAAACAACAAATATCTCTGATGTAACGATTTAAAGCATTGTAATAATATAATGCATAAAAACCATCAGTAATTAAATTGTTTGGATTGATAAGATTAACTATAGGTATATTTTTATCAATAATATATTTTAAAGTCACTCCCATCATTCCTGAAAGAACTGAAAAAAACATTGAAACTGCAATATTGATTCCTGTTTTTGCTTGTTCAGAAACTCTAAAAACAGCAGCAATAAAAATTCCCATTGATATCCCCGCTAAATCACCAACTAAAGAAAGAATGATTATATAAAGCCATTGACTACCAAATTCAACATTCAAACCAAATTTTAAAAAGATTAAAAGAATCGATAAACCAACAAGACTTACTAAATAAGAACCTAACGCTGAAGATAAGACAAGTACCCCTTTTTTATTTGGTGAAACAGAAACTCTTTTTCCTTTAGCGGACATATTTGCCAGTTGATTATTGATCGCTGTTAGACCTAACATACCTCCATACATACAAGCCATAGCAATCAAGGTATAATACTCAATTTGCATATAACTTAAATGACTACTCGATGTGTCTTTTAAAGATACTCCTTGATTATTGAGCTTTTGAAGAATATTTTGTACGATTTGTTGAACATCAAAGTTATAATTTCCTTTTTGTATTTCATCTTCTACTTGCTTGGTTGTTAAATCTTCTATCACCATCTTGTTTTGTTTAATTTCATCCATGACAAATTGTAAGATTGTTTGTTCCATCCCATTTTCTTTAATTACTATTTGTGGTTCTTGTTTATTAAAGAGAACATATCCTTCTATTTCATTATCTTCTAAAAGCTGATTCGCTTCTTTTTTATTTACATAATGAATATTAAATAATTGATCTTTACTTTTTTTATTAGAAAGCTCTTTAAAAGTTTCTTGATAAATTGTTTGGCTTTGATATGCCTTATTATCAATAACCGCAATATCAAACACTTGTAACGCTTCATCTTTTTCAATATTTTCAAAAGCCATATGAAAGAAAATACCTAAAATAATAGGAAAAGCAAACATCCAAAAAATAAGAACTTTATTTTTAAAAAGTATCTTAACTGTATACTTTAGATTATGAATAAACATTAGTCCCTCAATTCCTTTCCTGTTAATTTTAGGAAAACATCATTAAGAGTTGGCCCTACACGTTCAATTTTTTCTTCAATATTTGCTTCTTTTTTCAATTCATCGCTTGTTCCTTGAGCAATGATCTTTCCTTTATCTAAAATAATAATTCGATCACAAAGAATTTCTACTTCTTCCATATAATGTGTTGTATAAACAATCGTTGCCCCTTGATCCCTTAATTTTTTAATACCATCTAAAATATGATTACGGCTTTGTGGATCAACAGCAACAGTTGGTTCATCTAAAAAGATAAGTTTAGGTTTATGGGCAATCCCACAAGCAATATTTAATCTACGAAGTAATCCTCCGGAAAGTTGTTTAGGTAAAAACTTTTTAAAATCGTTTAATCCTACTAAGTTGATAGCATCTTCAACATATTGCTTTCTTTGTTTTTTATTTTGAATATATAAACCACAAAAATAATTGATATTATCATAAACATTCAATTCATCAAAAACAGCCACTTCTTGAAAAATAACACCAATCTTTGCTTTTAAATCATAAGAATCAGGTTTCATTTCTTTACCAAAAACCTTAATAGATCCTTCCTGATACTTAAGTAAAGATAAAATAGAATTAATCGTCGTACTTTTTCCACAACCATTAGGACCTAATAATCCTAGAATTTCTCCTTGATAAACATTAAAAGATAAATCATCAATTGCTTTTAAATTCTTATATTCTTTCGTAAGATGTGAAACCTCTATTACTTTTTCCATTATTCTTTTCCTTCCCTATTCTTTTTGGTAAGCTGTGCCAAAATATCTTGTTTTACATTTCCCTTTTTTATTTCAGAAAGAAGCATTGAAACATATTGATCCTTTAATAATTTTGCAATTTCTTCGTCATTAAATTCAACAGTTTGGTTTGCTACTAAACTGGCAATTCCATTGACATATAACCACATTCTTAAATGAAACTGTTTGGCATCTTCTTTTGACATACCTGTTTGTTTAGAAATCGTTTCAAATATTGTATTGGCAGAATTAAATAAATTAATAAAGCCAAACGCTTCTTCATTCATGTCATTATTAAACATAAGTTTAAATAATTCCGGTTCATCTTTTGCAAAACGAATATAATTCATCCCAATATCTTTATATTCTAGTCGTCCTGTTTCACTTTTTAAAACCTCTCGATCAAAAATCTTTACAATTTCATCAATCACATCTTTTTTTAAGTCATCCATATTTTCATAAACATAAAAAAGTGGTTGTGTGGAACAGCCTAGTTTCTTTGCAAGCTTTCTTGCATTTAAGGCATTGAGTCCTTCTTGACTGATAATTGAAACACTTGCTTGTAAAATATCTTCTTTTTGTATTTTTCTTTTTGCTGGCATAAAGTCTCCCTTCTATAACAAATGTTATATATAACTCTTGTTATAATTATAACAACAATTCTTTTTGAAAGCAAAGAAAAAAGGATAACAAAGTATCCTTAACCATTTAAATATGCTGCACTTAATAAATTACGTACGATCGGGTGTTTTACAGTTGATGTAAAGCTTTATAGATCATACAAATAAAAAGAGT
>JAUNWT010000091.1:0-876 GCA_030540195.1 Bacillota bacterium
TATTTAGTTTTAAGTACTTTTTTATTTATTGTCCTTGACACGGGGTCCACTTTAGAATTTAGTTTTAAACAACACTTTTTGTGTATAAATTTATTATAAAATATGTGTTTTTTTATGAATATATCACATTTTTTGTAAAAATATGTGTTTAAAGAATTTAGAAAATGTTATATTGTAAATATAAAAGCAAGAAACATTTGAAAATAAAATATATTAATTTGATAGATAAGAATCAAAAGTTATAAATAAATTTGTATACAGGGGTGGTATTTATGAAAAAGTTTATTCTTTCTTTAAGTGTTTTTTTATTTTTTATGGCAGAAAGTTTATCTTATGGTGCTGTTATAGCGCTGGAAGATCAAACAATTAAAACAGAAACTACAGATGTTCAATCTAATGATTCTGTTAAAACACAAACGAGTGATAATAAGTGTGGAGATAATATTGAATGGAATTTAAGTGATGATGGAGTGTTGACACTGACGGGAACAGGAGCAACATATAATTATGAAAGAGGAGATTCACCTTTTTATCAAAATAAAGAAATTACTAAAATTGTAATCAATGATGGAATTACTGTATTAGGGGATCGAATATTTCAGGAAAATACTGTATTAGAAAGTATTGAATTACCCGATAGTTTAGAAACAATAGGACGAGGTACTTTTTTTGAAGATCCTTTATTAAAAAGTATTAATTTTCCTACTAACTTAAAAACAATAGGAATAGATGCTTTTAATGGATGTATGCAATTAGAAGAAGTTACATTATCATCAGGAATAGAAACCATAAAATCAGGAGCGTTTGCAAACTGTGAAAGATTGACAGAAATCACAATTCCAAAATCATTGACAAATGTAGGTGGAGGAGATTACT
>JAUNWT010000091.1:976-9012 GCA_030540195.1 Bacillota bacterium
GATCACGATACCATCGACAGTGACAGAAATAGGAAATTCAGCTTTTCAAGATTGTAATCAACTAACAGATGTAAAATTTCCAGAAGGATTAAAAACAATTGGAAATGATGTATTTCAGGGAGATACTGTTCTAGAAACAATAGAATTGCCAGACAGCGTAGAAACAATAGGGCGAAGTGCCTTTTATAAATGTAATGAATTAAAAAATATAACATTTTCTAATAATCTAAAGACGATAGGAAGAGATGCTTTCAATGGATGTAAACAAATAAAAGAAATTACATTACCATCAGGAATAGAAACAATACAGGCAAGAGCGTTTGAGGAATGTGATGGTTTGACAGAAATCACAATTCCAAAATCATTGACAAATGTAGGTGGAGGAGATTACTTCGATACAGGGATTTTCAATAACTGTAAGAACTTAAAGACAATAAAGTTTGAAAAAGGAATAACGAAGATACCAAACAATCTGTTGAGAGAAACAGATATTGAAAAGATCACGATACCATCGACAGTGACAGAAATAGGAAATTCAGCTTTTCAAGATTGTCATATGTTGAAACAAGCTGTAGTATCGGATACTGTATCTGTTGTAGGGGACAATGCGTTTGCAAATTGTGAGAATTTAACAATTACATGTAATAGTGGAACTGCAATTTATGAATATGCTAAGCAACATAATATAAAATATTTGGTTTTGGCTGAACATAAACATGAATATACTAATTGGACAAGAGTCAAAGAACCTACATGTACTGAAAAAGGTTTAGAAACTTCCGATGATTGTTTTTGTGGTATTGTTGGTAAGAAAGAAATTCCAGCATTGGATCATGATTTTAGTGATGAATGGACAGTTGATAAACAGGCTACTTGTACAAAAGATGGACAAAAATCAAGACATTGTACAAGATGTGATGAAATCACTGATATTCAAAAAATATCAGCTTTAGGACATGATTATGAAAAGAATTGGACAGTTGATATTGATTCAACATGTACTAAGGATGGTCAAGAATCTAGACATTGTACAAGATGTGATTCAACAACCGATAAAAGGACAAAAAAATCAACAGGACATGTGTATGGTGACTGGGTTACTGTTGAACAAGCTACAAGTGTTTTAGAAGGTAAACAAGAAAAGAAATGTATTTATTGTGATGATACAAGATATAAAATTGTTCCTAAATTAGAAACGAATAGTGAGTTACCTAAAGGGTATGGTACTGTTAAAGTTCAAGTAATTGATAGTATGACAGCTAAGACTGTTGATAATGCGAGTGTTAATTTTGTTTTAGATGAAAAAGAAAGTTATACAGTAAATACAGATGAAAGTGGTTTTGGAAATATTTCTATTCCAGCAGGTAAGTATAAGATTACTGTTATGAAAAATGGATATGGTTCTAGAACAATAGAAAAGACAATTGAAGAAGGAAATCAAACGATTGATCCAATAGCTATAGCTACATCATCAATTATCACGAGTGATTTTGTTATGAGAGAATTAGACTTAGCAGAAATGAAACAAGCTGGTATAGATGTAGATGACATTAGAAATCAACATGTTTTTAAATATGAATTTACATTAAAATTTATCGAAGGAATTGAAGATTACGAATTACCTATAGATATATTTAAGAATGGAGAAGGTGATGTTTTAGGCTACAATTTTGGTAACTCTACAAACACTTGTGAAAAAGAAGGTACTTTTAGTTTTGATTTTAAAGGCATTCCATTTTATGTTAATATGAATGAATTTTTATGTCTTGTTGTTAAAGGTGAAAGTAAGTGGACAAAAGAAATGTTTGAAGTTACTATGATAGCTTTTAATCATTCTGTTGTTGAAGATATGAAAGATTGCAAGGCAACGATATTAACACCTCGAGGGTTGTCTTTTCCAAAAATGATAGGTGCTCAACAAGATATAACACAAGATCTTGGTTTAATTGAAAAGGAATCAGTAGGTGCTGCAAAATGGTATGTTAAAGGTGATCTTGAAGGAGATTATAACATTGAGGTATTGTTCAATGGAAAATATGCTACACATGGTGATTCGTTCACGCAACGTTTTAAATCGAAAAACTCTTTACATGTGTATAGTGGAAGCGCATTAAAAATGACCATTGGTGTTGAAAATGCGGCATACCATTATAAAGAAACAGAAAACCCTTACGAATTTTATATAGAGATAGAAAATGTATCAGATAGGAAAATTTACAATTTAACGAATACAATTAAAAGTGTAGAACAATTTAAAGTTAAGGATTCAAAGATGTTTATTGATCCTACAGATTATAGAGATCCAAAAGTATGGGAATCACTAGGTTCTGGTGTTACGTTTGGAGATGACGGAACTGCAAAAGCTACAGTTTTTTCACCGGGTGAGAAAATTGTTCTTAAAGTGCAAACAGATATTTTATGGGAGTCACCGTTGCTTCGATTAAAAAATAATAAGCTTGTAAAATTAGCAATGCAATATGCGGGAGAATCAAAAATTCCAGCAGGAATGGAATTAAATTATTTTTATAAATTAATAAGTTGTATAGATGTAAGATATTATTTATCAGATATGATGGTTCTTACTTTAGAGGGAAGTACAACAACTATTCCAACTGAATTTAATGTTATAGAAAAACCAGGTGTGAATATTTTTGAAAAGCTTTGGAATCTTTTAAAGGGAAAGTTTGAAGATAAACTAAAAGATGAATTTAAAGGGGAATTAAAATCTATTAACGCAGATCTTGAAGTACTTATTGAGTTAAAAGATATTGAAGATTTTGAAAAATGGATGATCGATAAGGGGTTAGAATATACGCCACTTTATAAAAAATTGCATGAAAATATCGAAATGAAAAAAGGAAAAATAACAAGTGAAGGTGTAGAAATTGTAGAGGAAGGTGATGATTCTTTCACTATTGGTACTAAAAAAGATAAAGATGTTCCAGGTTATGTTGTTGCGGTTCAAGATGAAAATAATCCAGTTATTCAAGTAGAGAAAAAAGAAAATGGAAAAAGTAAACTAGGAAGAAGCAAAATGTTAAGTGCTAGAAAAAGTCAAAGTGGTATCATTGATTTTGTTGATACTGTTGACTTAAAAATTACAGCATTAAGACCTGGAAATGCTACTATTTATGTTATCTATGATGATGGACATGTTTATTCTAGAAAATATGAAGTTAAAGAAGCTGGACCAGGTAATTCAAAAACTTATATGGACTATGATAATATTTTAGATTCTGATTATATTCCATTAACTGAACCTAAAAAAGTTACGAAGTCTTATTTAAATTATCTTGATTTATTAGGCGTAAAAGTTGTAGATAGGGATTCTAATCCATTAGAGGAAAATTCATATATTACAACAGGAGCGAAATTGATTGATTCAAATTCTAACAGTGAATTACAGTTTGTTGTTAAAGGAGATGTTAATGGTGATCTAGAAAGAAATATTTTTGATGGGTGTATAATTAATGATTCATTACATAATAAAATAACATTAACAGATTTACAAAAAGAAGCTGCAAATGTGACAATGAATAAAACATTAAGTAATGATGATACGAAAGCTATATTTGATTATATTATGAAGTCTAGAAATACTAATGTTATTAAAAATAGTAAACAAACTTCTACATTAAAAGTATCTCTTAAAGATTTAGGACTTGATCAATTGAAAATTAATGGATTACAAATTGATATTAATAATAGTAATGTTGTAAATGTTCAATCTTTATTGAAGAATTGTGATTATAATAAAGCTAATTCAATAAATGATGATTTATGGAGAATGTTATCCTATGATTATGATGGTTATTTAGATGATAATTCAGATGTATTGTCAATTGATTATACCGAAGATTTGAACGGTGAGATTGTTTTAGATTTATTAGTTTCAACTGATAGTGAACAAATTACGAAGACAGTAAAATTTAAAGTTGGTAAAGAAAATGGTATTGTATCTAAAAGTGTTTCATCAATTAAAATATCTAAATTACCTAATCAAGTTAGCTATTTAGAAGGTAAAGACGAATTAAATTTATCTGGTGGTGAATTGACTGTCTATTACGATGATAAAACACATGAAGATATTTCTTTGGATAAGGCAAAAGTTAAAGGATTTGATAACACAAAAGTCGGTAAGCAAAATCTTATTGTTGAATATTCAGGAAAAACAACATCATTTGAAGTTGAAGTAAAAGAAAAAGAGGTTTCATCTATTGAAATTTCTCAATTACCAACGAAAATCTATTTTATAGATAATAAAATAACTATTAAAGATGGTGTGGCTACAATTAAGTATAACAATGGGACAGAGGAAAAAATGAATTTAAATCTTCTTTCTGTTATTGGTACAAATGATTTTTCTAAGGACCATATTATAACATTAGCTTATAAAGGAAAAACGGTTCAATTTAAGTGGGATGGCTCTTTGGATACAGTGGTAGAAAACGATAGTACAAATTCAGATAAAAAAGATAATAATGAAATTGTAAGTAAAAATGATAACAATAATAAGAATAAAGCTACTAATTCAAAGACAAAGAATATTATAGATACAGGAGATAATACATCTATAGTTGCTTATATATTGATTATTATATTAAGTGGAATTGTTTTAATTAGAAAAATGATTAAAAGAATACTTGAAAGTTAAAAAATTAGCGGAATGTTATAATTAATTTCATAACATTCCCTTTTTTAGATAATTTGATAGAAAGCATATTATGATAAGATTTACTTTTTTTGTGAAATGTTACACATAGGCTTAAGTGTAACTTGTTTTTATTTTCACATGATACTAAAATGTATGTAGTTAGAAAAGAGGAGATTTAATTATGGCAAACAGATTTGTATTAAATGAAACAAGTTATCATGGAAAAGGAGCAATTGAATCTATTCCTGAAGAAGCAAAAGCAAGAGGATTCAAAAAAGCTTTAGTATGTTCAGATCCAGACTTAGTAAAATTTGGAGTAACTGCAAAAGTTACAGATTTATTAGATAAAGCAGGATTAGCTTATGAACTTTATTCAAATATCAAACCTAATCCAACAATTGAAAACGTTCAACAAGGTGTAAAAGCATTACATGATGCTGGTGCTGATTATATGATCGCAATTGGTGGTGGTTCATCAATGGATACAGCAAAAGCAGTAGGTATTATTGATAAAAACCCTGAATTTGCTGATGTAAGAAGCCTAGAAGGTGTTGCACCAACTAAAAATCCTTGTACACCAATCTTTGCGGTTCCAACAACTGCTGGTACAGCTGCTGAAGTAACAATCAACTATGTTATTACTGATGTTGAAAAAGATCGTAAAATGGTATGTGTAGACGTACATGATATTCCAGTTGTAGCATTCGTTGATCCTGATATGATGTCATCAATGCCTAAAGGATTAACTGCTGCTACAGGTATGGATGCATTAACTCATGCAATCGAAGGTTATATTACTAAAGGTGCTTGGGAAATGTCAGATATGTTCCATATCAAAGCAATTGAAATTATTTCTAAATCATTAAGAGGAGCTGTAGAAAATACTCCTGAAGGTAGAGAAGGTATGGCTTTAGGTCAATATGTTGCAGGTATGGGATTCTCTAACGTAGGTTTAGGATTAGTTCACTCAATGGCTCATCCACTTGGTGCTTTATATGATACACCTCATGGTGTTGCTAACGCTATTATCTTACCAACAGTTATGGAATACAATGCTCCATATACTGGTGAAAAATATAAAGATATCGCTGAAGCAATGGGTGTTGATACAACAGGTATGTCACAAGAAGAATATCGTAAAGCTGCTGTAGATGCTGTTAAACAATTATCAAAAGATGTTGGTATCCCAGCTGACTTAAAAGAAATCGTTAAAGAAGAAGATTTACAATTCTTAAGTGAATCTGCATTAGCTGATGCTTGCTGCCCAGGTAACCCAAGAGATACAAGCGTAGAAGAAATTAAAGAATTATATAAATCATTATTATAATAATCATTTAAAACAGTCCTTAGGGGCTGTTTTTTTGTTTTAATTTGTAAAAAAATAAAATTTGTTATTTATTTCACATTAGAGTTGACTTTTTTAATTGTTTTAATATAATTCTGTTTACATATTAAAAAGGGGAAATTCGATGGAAACAAATAAAAAATCTAGTTTTTCAGGTCGATTAGGATATGTTATGGCAGTAGCCGGCTCTGCTGTTGGGTTAGGAAACATTTGGCGTTTTCCATACTTAGCAGCTAAATACGGTGGTGGTATTTTCTTATTGACCTATATTATTTTAGCTTTAACAGTTGGCTTTGCTTTGCTGGTAAGTGAAACAGCCTTAGGAAGAAAGACAGGAAATAATCCAATCAAAGCTTATAAAATGCTTGGCGCTAAAAAGTTAAAAATAGGGGGATGGCTTAATTCAATTATTCCAATGCTTATTGTTCCTTATTATTGTGTTGTTGGTGGTTGGGTATGCAAATACTTGTTTGAGTATTTAAGAGGATCATCTCATTTACTTACACAAGATACTTATTTTTCTAACTTTATTTCAAGTTCAATGTCACCAGCTTTTTGGCTTATTATTTTTGCTATCCTTACTTTTGTTGTTGTTATCAAAGGTGTTGAAAAAGGGATTGAAAAAGTAAGTAAAGTTTTAATGCCAATTTTAGTTATTATGGCAATCTTTATTTCTATTTATGGTTTAATGACACCAGGAGCAATTGAAGGATTAAAATATTATATTATTCCTGATTTTTCAAATTTTAGTATTATGACAGTGATTGCTGCGGTAGGACAAATGTTTTATTCTTTATCTATTGGAATGGGTATTTTATTTACTTATGGTTCTTACATGAAAAAAGAAGTGGATATGGAAAAAGCAATTTCACAAGTAGAAATCATGGATACGTTAATTGCTTTTCTTGCAGGACTCATGATTATTCCAGCTGTTTTTGCATTTTCAGGGAAAGATAGTTTAAATGCAGGAGCATCGCTCATGTTTATTACGATGCCCAAAGTATTTGATTCACTTCAATTAGGGGGATTTATTGGTCTTGTGTTCTTCTTACTTGTATTATTTGCTGCTTTAACATCTGCTATTTCTTTAATGGAATGTTCAGTAGCAACATTAATGGAACAATTACATATTTCAAGAAAGAAAGCGGCTATCCTTATGATTTGTGAAATGTTATTGTTAGGTATTCCTATTTCGCTTGGTTATGGTGTTTTAGGATGGATTCAACCATTAGGCATGACGTTATTAGATTTCTTTGATTTTGTTACGAACTCATGTATGATGCCAATTGCTGCATTATCAACAGTTTTATTAATTATTTTTGTTACAAAAATATCAACGGTTTCTGATGAAGTTAAAATTTCATCAGCATTTAAAAGAGAAAAAATTTATAATTTTGTAATGAAATATATTTGTGTTCCAACCTTGATTATTATTTTATTAAGTTATATTTTATCAACGTTTGGAATTATTACCTTATAAAGCTTCTTTTTGAAGCTTTTTCTTTTTTTGTTCATATAAATGTTATTTAAAGAGTATATAATATAAGTGAAATAAAATGAGTTTTTATATTTGTCAAATAAAACATTTGTGCTATAATTTATTTGTTTAATTATGCCTATGTGTAAAGGAGGATGTCTTTATGGACAAAATAAGTGAAAAAATAAAAGCAGCCCGCATTGCCAAAGGCGTTACAATCGAGGAAGTTGCAGAAGCAACATTGCTTTCTGTTAATATTATTCGTGATATTGAAGATGGTGCTTTTGAACGCTTCGTCGGAGACGAGCTTTATGTAAAGATGTATCTTAAAAAAATTGCAAGATACTTAGAAATAGATGAGACAATAGCTGATGATTATTATGCAATTACGAGGGAAATTAAAAAGGCTGATTTAAAAAATATAGAAGATAAAAAAGAAGATATAGGATCTGTTACTTTTGTAGATAAAGTAAAGAATATACAACCACCTAAAAAACAACCTGTAAAAAAAGGTGTTTATGAAGATCATTATATTTAAAGATATGTAAAATATGCGATTG
>JAUNWT010000092.1 GCA_030540195.1 Bacillota bacterium
GAAAATCCTCGTGTCGGTGGTTCGATTCCGCCCGGAACCACCATTTTTTTATTTATCAAATATTTAAATTTTTTATCTTTAAAGGAGAAAAGTTATGTTTAAATATAAAGATTTAAGAATGGTTGTTATTTCTATTGTTTTGGTTGTTTTATGTGTGTTTAGTGGGATTCATTTTCGTTATGATCGTATGAAACTTATTGTTGTTTTATTACTTGCCTTAAGTGTTATTCCAACGCTGATCGTTCGTTTTAATGCTTCAATATTTGAAGATGGTATGTTGATTTATACGTTTAGAGGAATTGGTATTCTACCACAAATGATTGAGTTTAAAGATTTAACATCGTATAAACTTCTTTCAAAACATGTTTTAGAATTAAAATATCAAAATAAAACTCAAAAAATCTATCTTGTAAATGCGATTGCTTTTTATAAAGAACTTGATGATCGATTTACTCAATATAAAAATGGACAAGAGATTTAATCTCCTGTCCATTCTTTTTTTATTAATAGATTCCTTGAGAAATCATTGCTTCTACTACTTTTTCAAAACCAGCAATATTAGCACCTTTGATTAAGTCAAATCCTAATCCATATTTTTCAGCAGCCGCAACTGAGTTATTGAAAATTGATTTCATGATATTATGCAATTTTTCATCAACTTCTTCACTTGTCCAGTTATATCTCATAGAGTTTTGAGACATTTCTAATGCTGAAACAGCAACTCCACCAGCGTTAGCAGCTTTTGCAGGTCCTAAAGTACCACCGTTTGCTGTAAAGTAAGCGATAGCTTCAGGTGTACTTGGCATGTTAGCACCTTCGATAATGTATTTACATCCATTAGCGATTAATTGTTTAGCTTCTTCTTCACCGATTTCATTTTGAGTAGCACAAGGGAAAGCCATATCTACTTTTAATCCCCATGGTTTTTCACCAGGATGGAATTCACATCCAAATTTTTCTGCATAGTCTTTTAATTTAACATCGTTAGATGAACGGATTTTTAATAAGAAATCAATTTTTTCATCAGTATTGATTCCTTCAGGATCATAAACATATCCATCTCTACCAGAAATAGAAACAACTTTTGCTCCATATTCTTTAGCTTTGATACATACACCCCAAGCAACGTTACCATATCCAGAAACAGCAATTGTTTTTCCTTCATAAGTATCATTGAAATGAGCTAATACTTCTTTACCGTAGTATACAGCACCAAATCCAGTAGCTTCTGGTCTAATTAAAGAACCACCATAAGTCATTCCTTTACCAGTTAAAACACCGTTTTCATAAGCATCTTTAATACGTTTGTATTGTCCGAATAAATATCCGATTTCTCTACCACCAACACCGATATCTCCAGCAGGTACGTCAACGCTAGGTCCAATGTGACGATATAATTCAGTCATGAATGATTGACAGAATCTCATAACTTCAGCATCTGATTTACCTTGTGGGTCGAAATCAGAACCACCTTTACCACCACCGATAGGAAGTGTAGTTAATGAGTTTTTGAAAATTTGTTCGAATCCTAAAAATTTAATAATTCCAAGGTTAACAGAAGGGTGGAATCTTAAACCACCTTTATAAGGTCCAATAGCACTAGAGAATTGAATACGATATCCTCTGTTTACTTGAACTTTACCTTGATCATCCATCCAAGGTACTTTAAACATTAAAGTTCTTTCTGGTTCAGTTAATCTTTCTAAAATAGCCATATCTTCATACTCAGGATGAGCTTTGATTACTGGTTCTAAGCTTTCTAATACTTCTTCAACAGCTTGGATAAATTCTGGTTGATCAGTATTTTTAGCTTTTAAATTTGTTAATACTCTTTCAATATATTCCATTGTTATATCCTCCTAACGCTATGATACATCTTTAATAATAATAAATGAATAAATTAAGAAAAAGTTATCATATAAATAAGTTATCATGATAATAAAAACACTTCATAGCGTGTTTTATCACGATAAAAATTGTATACAATTGATTATCATTCTAATTATATTATTTTATAATCAAAAAGGTTAGAGTAGGAAAACACCTTTAATCATACTAAATGCATACAATAAAAGGATTAAAATATAAAATATCTCATAAAAATACATAATTTTCTTTTCTTTGTATACAATCTATGTTAGAATAGAGCACAACAAGAGGTGATTACTATGAAAAGACTAAATAACACACAATTACATCACCATCATTGGATCAAGTAGGGTTATATCATTTATGATACAGCCCATTTTGTCTAGTACAATTAAGCTGTATCTAATGATATTGAAACGAGTCATTAGATGACTCGTTTTTTTAGTAATAAGGGGGATTTTTATGGAAGAGTTTAAATATTTGATACCTGAAGAAAGTATTGATGCAATTATTACAAATGTAGAAAAATTAAGGGAAATTGAAAATCATTTACGACATGTCTTTTCAAATCATGGATACAATGAAGTATTGATGCCATCATTTGAATATGTTGATTTATATACAAAATTAGATTGTGGTTTTACTGTTGATAAGATGTTTCAATACATCAATCATGAAGGTAAAAATGTAGCGATGCGTTTGGATTTTACCATTCCACTTGCTAGACTTTATGCCAATAGTGCAAATGAAGGAGAAGCACGTTACAGTTATTTTGGAAAAGTTTATCGTAAAGAAACAATGCATAAAGGAAGAAGTAGTGAGTTTTTCCAAGGCGGTGTAGAGTTAATGAATAAACCTGGTCTTCAAGGAGATAAGGAAGTCATGACAATGATTCAAGAATCTTTACCAGGAATTTCATTAAAAAATATTCTTTTAGAATTAGGTTCCGCTAAATTCTATAATCGTTTATTAGAATTGGTTGGAAATCAAAGAAATGAGCTTGAAGATATTTTAAGATTAAGAGATATTAGTGAAATGAAACGTTTTGTTTCTAAAAATGATTTTGAAGATAGTTTAAATCAATTATTGTTATCTTTACCAACATGTTTTGGAAATATTGATTTACTTCATCAAATGATGAAAACATGTCAAGATTCTGTTTTATTAGGGGCATTACAAGAATTAAATGATTTATATGAATCATTAGAAAGTAAAGAAGGCATTATTTTTGATTTAGGAATGGTTCCAACGATGAAATATTATACAGGCTTTATGATTAAAGGATATAGTGATCAAAGTGCAAATCCGATTTTATCAGGAGGACGTTATGATGATTTACTTCCTAGATTTAATGTTGATAAAACGGCTGTAGGGTTTTGTTTCCATATGAACCATATTTTAAAAGCCATTGAAAAAGAGGGAGAGTAACATGATTAAAATAGCGATTACTAAAGGTAGAATTGAAAAACAAGTATGTAAACTTCTTGCAGAAGCAGGGTTTGATATGGAACCTATTTTTAATAAAGACCGAGAATTATTAATTGAAACAAAAGATGGAATTTCAATGATCTTTGGAAAACCAAATG
Source organism: Bacillota bacterium (assembly GCA_030540195.1). Taxonomy (GTDB): domain Bacteria; phylum Bacillota_I; class Bacilli_A; order Erysipelotrichales; family Coprobacillaceae; genus Faecalibacillus. The sequence continues at coordinate 3,456 of JAUNWT010000092.1, forward strand.
ATGTTGTTACATTTTTAGAACACGGCATTGTTGATATTGGCTTTGTAGGGAAAGATACATTAGATGATGTTGATTTTGAAGATTATTATGAACTTCTTGATTTAGAAATAGGAAAATGTTATTTCGCGGTAGCTGCTTATCCAGAATATCGTGATAAAGTGTTTAATCGTCGTAAAAAGATTGCCAGCAAATATACAAATGTTGCAAAGAAATATTTTGCTTCTAAACAAGAAGATGTTGAAATTATTAAATTAGAAGGATCAGTTGAACTTGGACCAGTAACAGGTATTTCTGATGCTATCGTTGATATTGTCGAAACAGGATCAACACTTAAAGCAAATGGTTTAGAAGTGATTGAAAAAGTAAGTGATATTTCAACAAGAATGATTGTTAATAAGGTAGCGTTTAAGTTTAAAAAGGATGAAATCATGAATATCGTAAATCAATTAGAAAAAGTTATAGGGGGAAATCAAAATGCTTAAAGTAATTCAATATGATGGGAATTTAAAAGAAATTGCCCAAAAACTAAATAATCGTAAAGAAGAAATTTCGATTGAAGTCAATAATGCAGTCAGTGATATTATTGAAGATATTCGTAAAAATGGGAATCAAGCATTAATTAATTATTGTCAAAAATTTGATGGATATCAAATTAAAGATGAAAGTGATTTTATAGTATCTGAGCAAGAAAAAGAAGAAGCATTAAAGCAAGTGGATCAAGAATACATAAGAATTCTTGAAAGAACAAAAAAACAAATTACAGAGTTCCATAAAAATCAAATTGATAAATCATGGTCTTTATATAAAGATGATGGAGTGATCATGGGACAAATGGTACGCCCAATTGAAAGAGTAGCTTTATATGTTCCAGGTGGAACAGCGGCTTATCCTTCAACAGTTTTAATGAATGCGATTCCTGCAAAACTTGCGGGAGTTAAAGATTTAGTCATTATTACACCGGTTAAAGCAGATGGAAAAGTCAATCCTGTTATTGTCGCTGCTGCAAAAGTTTCAGGGGTAGATACTATTTATAAATTTGGTGGAGCACAAGGGGTTGCTGCGATTGCTCATGGTACAGAAACAATTGAAAAAGTAGATAAAATCGTTGGTCCAGGAAATATCTTTGTTGCGACAGCTAAAAAATTAAGTTATGGAGTTGTTGATATTGATATGGTGGCAGGACCAAGTGAAGTTTTAGTGATTGCTGATGAAAAAGCAAATCCAAAATATATTGCTGCTGATTTAATGTCACAAGCAGAACATGATAAACTTGCTAGTGCGATGCTTGTGACAACAAGCAAAGAACTTGTTGAAAAAGTCAATGTTGAACTCAAAAGACAAATGGCTTATTTATCACGTAAAGACATTATTGAAGAATCCCTTAAAAACTATGGAGGAGCCATTCTTGTAAAAGATTTAAAAGAAGCTTTTGAAGTATCTAATTATTTAGCACCAGAACATTTAGAAGTTTTAGTGGAAAATCCAGTTAATTCACTTCCTTCTATTAAAAATGCGGGTTCTATTTTCCTTGGTGAATATTCTCCAGAACCTTTAGGAGATTACATGTCAGGAACAAACCATGTTTTACCAACAGGAGGAACTGCAAAATTCTATTCAGCTTTAGGTGTTTATGATTTTGTTAAATATTCATCATATAGTTATTATCCAAGAGAAGTATTAGAAACTTTCAAGGATGATGTCCAAACTTTCGCAAAAAGTGAAGGTTTAGATGCTCATGCAAATAGTATTGCCGTACGTTTTGAGGAGGAATAACCATGAGAAAAGCTAGATTACAAAGAAATACAAATGAAACACAAATTGAATTAGAAATCAATTTAGATGGAACAGGAAAAGCAGAAATTCAAACAGGAATTGGTTTTTTTGATCATATGCTGACTTTACTTGCCTTTCATAGTGAGATGGATATCAAAATGATTTGTCATGGGGATTTAGAAGTTGATAGTCATCATAGTATAGAAGATATGGGAATTGCTTTAGGTAAAACGATTTTAGAAGCTTTAGGCGATAAAAAAGGAATTACACGCTATGGGCATTTTACCATTCCTATGGATGAAGCATTAGTAACATGTGATTTAGATATTTCAGGAAGAAGTTTTCTTGTCTTTAATGTAGATATTCCTAAAGTTAATTTAGGTAATTATGAAAGTGAAATGACAGAAGAATTTTTTAGAGCAGTTGCTTACAATATGAATGCAACATTGCATCTTAATGAAGCATATGGAAATAATGTTCATCATGTCATTGAAGCATGTTTTAAAGCTTTTGGTAGAGCTTTAAAAGAAGCAGTGTGTATTGATGAAAAAAATAAAGACAAAGTTATTTCTTCAAAAGGGGTTTTATAAATGATTGTAATTATTGATTATAATGTAGGGAATTTAAAAAGTGTTACAGGTGCTTTTAAAAGAATTGGTTTAGAAGCTGTTGTTTCTCGTGATGAAAAGGTAATTAGAGAAGCAAAAGGAATCGTTTTACCAGGAGTAGGAACTTTTCCTACAGCAATGAAAAATTTAGAAAAGTTTCATTTAGTTGAACTTTTAAAAGAAAGAAAAGAAGCAGGAGTTCCAATTCTAGGTATTTGTTTAGGAATGCAAATTCTTTTTGAAAAAGGCTATGAAGTAGAAGAAACAAAAGGATTAGGATTTATTCCGGGTTATGTAAGTTATATGGATATTGATGAAAAGATTCCTCATATGGGATGGAATCAATTACATAAAACACAAGAACATCCTTTACTTAAATATGTTCATGAAAATGAAGATGTTTATTTTGTTCATTCTTATATGGCTCATGTAAGTGATGAAAATCTTGTAGCTTATAGTGATTATGGTTCAACAAAAGTAACAGCACTTGTCCAAAATGGAAATGTTATGGGGTGTCAGTTTCATCCAGAAAAATCTGGTAAAGTAGGGCAAAATATATTACGTGCATTTAAGGAGATGATAGAATGTTAGTGATTCCAGCAATCGATTTAAAAGATGGACAAGCTGTTCGTTTATTTAAAGGTGATTATCAACAAAAAACAGTATATAGCGATCATCCAGAAGAATTAGCAAAAACCTTTGAAGAAGCTGGTGCTAAGCTTTTACATGTTGTGGATTTGGATGGTGCAAAAGATGGACAAGCCAAAAACTTGGAAACAATCAAAAAAATAAGAAAACAAACATCAATGAAAATAGAATTAGGTGGCGGTATTCGTGATTTAAAAACTGTACAACTTTATCTAGAAGAAGTGGGAATTGATCGCGTTATTTTAGGGACAGCCGCTTTAGAAGATCCTGAATTTTTAAAAACAGCTTTAAAACGCTATGGAAGTGAAAAAATTGTTGTGGGTGTGGATGTTAAAAATGGTTTTGTTTCTACGGCAGGATGGTTAGAAACAAGTCAAACGCCTTATTTAGAATTTATTCAATCTTTAGAAAAATTAGGGGTTCAATATATTGTAGCAACGGATATTTCTAAAGATGGAACTTTAATGGGACCTAATTTTGATATGTATGATCAAATTGCGAAAGCAAGTTCAATTCAATTTGTTGTTTCAGGTGGTATTAAAGATTTTGATAATATTAAAAAGGTGGCTGAAAAAGGTTATTATGCCTGTATTGTAGGAAAAGCCTATTATGAAAAGAAAGTGGATTTAAAGGAGACGATACAATGCTTACAAAACGTATAATTCCTTGTTTAGATATCAAAGATGGAAAAGTGGTTAAAGGAGTCAACTTTGTCGGATTAAAAGAGGTTGGAGATCCAATTGAACTTGCTAAAAAATATGATTTACAATGTGCTGATGAAGTTGTATTTTTAGATATTACAGCCTCTTATGAAGATCGAAATATCATGAAAGATATTATTGAACGTGGAGCTTCAGAACTCACAATTCCTCTTGCTGTTGGGGGAGGAATTAGAACATTGGATGATTTTAGAATGATTTTAGCTTCTGGGGCAGATAAAGTCTCTGTCAATTCAGCAGCTATTAAAAATCCACAATTAATTAAAGAAGCCGCTGATGAATTTGGCGTACAATGTGTTGTTATTGCCATTGATGCCAAAAAAAGAGAAGATCAATCAGGCTGGGATGTTTATGTCAAAGGTGGACGTGAAAATACCGGACTTGATTTAATTGAATGGGTTACAAAATGCGAAAGCCTAGGGGCAGGAGAAGTATTATTGACTTCAATGGACGCCGATGGAACAAAAGCAGGATATGATTTAGATATGTTAGATGCAGTATGCAATGCAGTCGACATTCCTGTTATTGCTTCAGGAGGCTGTGGAAGTATTCAAGATATTATTGAAGTGTTTGAAAAAACAGATGTTGATGCAGCTTTGGTTGCTTCTTTATTCCATTTTAATGAAGCAACAGTAGAAGATGTAAGAAACGAATGCAGAAAACATGGGATTAACGTAAGGAGAGCAATGTAATGAGACCAGATTTTAAAAAAATGGAATTAATTCCAGCAATTGTACAAGATTATCAAACAAAAGAAGTATTGATGTTAGCTTATGTCAATGAAGAAGCTTATGATAAAATGTTAGAAATCAATCAAACGGTATTCTATTCAAGAAGTCGTAAGAAATTATGGCATAAAGGAGAAGAATCGGGACATTTTCAAGATATTAAAGGAATCTATTTGGATTGTGATTTAGATACTCTTTTAATTTATGTAAAACAAACAGGGGTGGCTTGTCATACAGGTGCTTATTCATGTTTCTTTAATGAAGTAAAATCTTATGATGCAAGAAATATTTTCAGTGAACTGGAAAAAACAATTGAAGATCGTAAAATTCATCCGGTTGAAAAATCTTATACAAATTATTTATTAAATGAAGGTGTTGATAAGATTTGTAAAAAAGTTGGAGAAGAAGCAAGTGAAACAATCATTGCAGCTAAAAATGATGATAAAGATGAATTAGTTGGTGAAATTTCGGATTTATTATTCCATACTTTTGTTTTGATGAATGATCGTGGTGTAAAACTTGAAGATATTGAAAATAAACTTAAAGAAAGACATAAAGTGGTAGGAAATAAAAAAGAATTTCATACACGTGGAGAATACTAAAAAATAGCTATGCGAAAATTACATCGCATAGCTATTACTTTGTAAAAGTAAGTACGTCATTTGGAGTACAGTCAAGAATTATACATAGTTTTTCAATTGTTAATGCTGTGATATTTTCGTTATGTTTAAGTCTGTTTAACGTTTTGTTATCAACACCCTTTTTCAAAAGTATATACTGTGATACTTTTTTCTCTTCCATTGTTTTCCATAGTGGTGAGTAATCTATCATTTATATGCACTCCTTTTAGAAATATTATATAAACAAAGTATCTCTAAAAATATGTTAACGTTCAGCGAAAATGTCACCAAAAATGAAGAAGGGTTCTATTAGTGTG
>JAUNWT010000093.1 GCA_030540195.1 Bacillota bacterium
TTAAACTAAATGAAATATTTCAGTTTAACTGGTACTTTTTCTTGACGTAGTACCAGCTTGGGCAATTCTGTCTAAAACATACGTTTCACCAGAATAGGAAACAATTAAGGCACATGAATCTGGACTTGCAAGGGTGGCATCAAAGATAATTTCATTTTGTAAGCCATGAATACGTACATCTTTTCTAATACGTGACATATTATGTTTAAATTCTTGAGTAATCAAAAGATTATTACTAACGGCAAAAAGATGAATACATGAAGATTTTCTTATGATTTGAATTGCTTTTTGTAAATCATCATGTTTAATTAATGAAAGGGTATCTTCGATAGATTCTTTCTTTAAGGTCGCAATTTTTCCAGCAATAGACATAATTGTATCGTTGTTTTTGAAAGGCAGATTGGCATCTATATTTAAAAAATGACTTTCTAAATATTCACACTCTCTCACAAAATCTTCTTTTAAATCATTCCAGCCGTTATAATTTAATTTCTTTGCAATTCGAATTAAAGTAGAAGGAACAGTATACGTTGCTTCAGCAATTTCTTTGACAGTCATATTTTGAATATGTGTTCCTTTTTTTTTAATATAATCAACAACTGATTTCTCTGAACTAGAAAATTGTCCAGTTTCCATTTTTTCTCTTAATAACATATGTATCACCTAGGAATATTTTATCATAAGGTGTTTGAAAATTATATTTCAAAAAAATAAATAATTTATATTTAAAATTGTAAATACTGTTTGAAGTTACTGCATAACAGTTTTTTATTTGAAATAAATTGTTTATGTTATTTATAGGAGGAAAAATAAGATGAATTTAAAAGGAAAAAGTGCAATTATTACAGGAGCTAGTTCGGGAATTGGGAGAGCAACAGCTTATAAATTGGCTGAACTAGGATGTGATTTAATTATTACAGCAAGAAGAGAAGAGAGATTAAAAGAAGTTGTACAAAACTGTCAACAATATGGAAATCAAGTTTATTATGTGGTAGGAGATGCTGCTAATGAAGAAACAGCTAAAGCATGTATCGATTTATGTATCGAAAAATTTGGAAAAGTAGATATGATGATCAATAATGTAGGGATTGGAAAAGTGAAATCATTAATCGATTCCACTATTGAAGATTATGATCTTATTATGAATACAAATTGTCGTAGTATGTTTTTATTCAGTAAATACGCTTTGATGGATATGGTTAAAAGAGATCAAGGTATTATTGTTGTTGTCTCATCTATTACTGGATACATTGGACATAAAGATGAAACAATTTATACCATGACAAAATTTGCAGGAAGAGGTTTTGTTGAAGCTATTAATGCGGAATATAAACATAAAGGTATCCGTGCAAGTGTCATTTGTCCTAATGCTATTAAGACAGAATTTGAAGTAGGAGATGGTCGTGATGCTAAAGAAGTAGAAAATGCAATTTGGCAAACACCAGAAGATGTGGCAGATGCTATTGTCTTTGCAGTGACAAGAGATAAACGTTCTAAAATTACTGAAATTAGATTAACACATTAAAAGTGGACATTCGTTCACTTTTTTTGTAAATGTTATTTTTAAAAAAAGAAAAAATCTAACAGAGTCTTGTAAATACAATTCGAACTTATTTGTTACTTGTTTTTTTTAAATATTAAAAGTTATATCCTATCAATAAGGAGGAAGAATCTATGGATCAATATTATCAAAATTTATATACAACAATTGCTTATAATTGGATTGGAAGTTTAGATCATGCTAAAAAAGGTAAGAGTTCAAAATCAATTTGTTTTTGTAAAAAGAATTATCATGGAAAAATCAGTTTCTTTAATCAAAATGTTATAGAACTCATGGTAGAAGATATCAATACAAAAGAAACAATCTTTTATTTACATTTTGAAATTAAAAATTTAAGAATGCTGATTGAAAATATACGTACTTTCTTTAAATGTTTAAATCAATCTGATAAACAACAAGAAAGTCAAAATATTAATTTTACAATGAATCGACAAATTAATATTTTACTTACTTGTACTACAGGACTAACAACATCTTATTATGCGTATTTATTAGAAGATTATTTTCAAAAAAATCATTTGGATATCACTATTGATGCTGTAGGTTATCAAGAATTAGAACGTATACAAAATAGATATGATTATATATTTGTAGCTCCACAAATTGCGTATCAATACATTAATTTACATGAACGTTATGGAGATAAAGTATTTTTAATTGATTCTTATGATTTTGCGACAGGAAATATTGATGCAGTATTAAATAATTTAAAGGAGAGATAAAATGGAATATACAAGATTAGGAAATTCAGGTTTAGAAGTATCTAAATTATGTTTGGGATGTATGGGATTTGGTGATGCAAGTAAATGGTCACGAGGAAGTTGGATTTTAAATGAAGAAGAAAGCATGAAAATTATTAAAAGAGCTTTGGAACTAGGAATTAATTTTTTTGATACAGCAGATATGTATTCTTTAGGAGAAAGTGAACGAATACTTGGAAAGGCGATTAAGAAATATGCTAATAGGGATGATGTAGTCATTGCGACAAAGATTTTTTATCCACTTCGTGATGGAAGAAACAACAAGGGTTTATCGAGAAAGTATATTTTTGAGGCGGTAGATGCTTCTTTAAAAAGATTAGATATGGATTATATTGATTTACTTGTTATTCATCGTTTTGATTACGATACACCATTAGAAGAAACCATGGAAGCACTCCATGATTTAATAAAAATGGGAAAAGTGCGTTATATTGGGGCTTCAGCTATGTATGCTTGGCAATTTCAAAAAGCAAATTATATTGCAGAGAAACATGGGTGGACAAAATTTATCTCTATGCAAAACCATTATAATTTACTTTATCGTGAAGATGAAAGAGAACTTATTCCATATTGTATAGATAGTGGAATTCAATTAACGCCTTATTCTCCACTTGCTTCAGGAAGACTTTCAAGACCCTCTCATGAACAATCAAAACGCTTTGAAGAAGATAAGGTTACACAAGATAAATATATTAAAACACTAGAAGAAGATAATCATATTATTGATCGTGTTGGAGAAATTGCGGATAAAAAAGGAATAGCACGTGTTCAAGTAGCACTTGCGTGGTTATTAAGTCATGATTATGTGGCTGCTCCTCTCATTGGTGCAACTAAGCTTTCTCATTTAGAAGGTGCAATTGGTGCTTTAGATGTGAAGTTTACGTTGGAAGAAATAAATTATTTAGAGGAGGAATATGTTCCTCATAGGGTAGTAGGGGCTATTTAAATGAATTGGAAAGAATTAGAAAAAAGAAAGAATGAATTTACGGATGTTGAATGGCAAATCATTGAGTATATTAAAGAAAATATTCATCATGTTATTTCGATGAATATTGCTGAACTCGCTCGTGTTACATATACCTCTAATGCGTCAATTATTAGAACATGTAGAAAATTAAATTGTACAGGATTTAAACAATTGAAACAAAAATTGGTTCAAGAAATAGAAAATCAAAAACATGTTAAACAATCTGTAGATTTTACGATACCTTTTTACTCATCTGAATCAATTGTAGATATTATAAGCCATATCTCCAATCTATATAAGGAAAGTATTGATATTATTAATACAAGCATCAATCCTAATACTTTAGAAAAAATTATTCAAACAATTTATCATGCCAACAGGATGTTTATTTATTCAATTGGTGATTCAAAAGTAACCGCCAAAAGTTTTATTAATAAATTGATAAAACTTAATTACTTTGCCATATCAGCGACAGACAATCATGAGGAATTAACAATCAGCAAAAGTGCTACAAGCCAAGACTGTGCTCTTTTTATTAGCTACAGCGGTGAAAATTCTAATTTTTCTGAATCATTTCAGATATTAAAAAGAGCGGGATGTAAAACGATGATTATTACGGCCAATAAAGAAAGCAGTATTGCTAGAAAATGTGATTATTGTATTATATTACCTGATATGGAAAAAAACCATAAGATAGCAACATTTTATTCGCAACATGCATTTCAATATATTTTAAATATCATTTACTCTTTACTTTATGTAAAGATGAAAAAAGGAAAGAAAATTTGAACTTTAAGTTCGAACATTCTTTCCTTTTTTATAGTTATTGCAAACCTCAATTTCAGGATAGGACAAAGTTATTAAAAAAATAAAAGAGTCATGTTAAAAATATAACAAGAGGAGGGAAAACATGAAAGATAATAAAATAGTAGTAGGATATATTGGAAATGGAAAGAGCGTTAATCGTTATCATTTGCCTTTTATCCTTCAAAGAAAAAACAAATTTTTTGTTAAAACAATTTTTGATATTAAAGTAAGACATGACGTCTGGGAAAAGGTTGAAGAAATTCATTATACAGAGGACTTAGATGAATTATTAAATGATTCTGAAATTGATTTAGTCGTTGTAAATACAGGTCATCATCTGCATTATACATACGCTAAGAAAGTATTAGAAGCAAATAAACATTGTTTATGTGAAAAGCCTTTTATGGAAAACAGTCAACAAGCTAAAGAAATCTTTGCACTTGCGAAAGAAAAAGGACTTTATTGTTCAGCCTATCAAAACAGAAGATATGACAGTGATTTTTTAACTGTACAAAAAGTCATTGAATCAGGAAAATTAGGTGATTTACTAGAATTAGAAATGCACTACGATTACTATCGTCCTGAATTTCCTGAAAGTGTCGATTATTTTGATCCAGCATTATCTTATCTATATGGACATGGTTGTCATACTTTAGATCAAGTTATTTCTTACTTTGGAAAACCTGATGATATTCATTATGATGTAAGACAACTTTTAGGAACAGGTCGTATGAATGATTACTTTGATATAGATCTTTATTATGGAACTTTAAAAGTATCTGTTAAATCTAGTTACTTTAGAGTAAAAGCAAGACCTTCATTTGTTGTTTATGGTAAAAAAGGAATGTTTGAAAAATATAGTAAAGATCGACAAGAAGAACATTTAAAACTTTTCCATATGCCAACTAATAGTGACTTTGGAAAAGATTTACCAGAACATTATGGAACACTTACATATTATGATGATGAAGGAATTTATCACGAAGAAAAAGTGCCAACAGTAGATGGTGATTACGCCCGTGTGTATGATGGTATCTATGATTGTATTGTCAATGGAAAAGAACAAGTGATTCAACCATGGCAAACAATCTTACAAATTGAAATGTTAGAAACAGGAGTAGGAGGATTGAAATAATATGGAAAAAATGCAAGATACTCTAAGTAAAGTTGGAGAATGGAGTGCGAATAATAAGTATTTGGTAGCAATTAAAAATGCTTTTGAAAAGTATATGCCTTTAATTATTATTGGAGCTATCGCCGTTCTTTGGACAAATGTTATTGTCAATGATCAAACTGGATTGGGAGCTCTTTGGAAACCAATCATGAATTTATCATTTTTAAATCCAGCATTTAATGCCATTAACTTTTGTACAATGGGAATTATCGCTTTAGGAATTACTTTTTTAGTGGGTTATGAACTTGCTAAAAATTATAAATTTAGTCCAAGTTTCTGTGGCTTTTTATCAGTCGTTGCTTGGGTTTCTATGTTAAATACAACACAAACAATTGTAAATGTAGAAAAAGAAACAGTGTCTGTTTCTGGATTATTTTCAGGTGTTTTAGGAACAGATGGTTTATTTACAGGGATGATTATTGCGATTGTAACTGTAGAATTGTTTAGAGCACTTTATAGTATTGATTGGTTAAAAATTAAATTACCAGATCAAGTACCAGAAGGCGTTGCTCGTTCATTTGAATATTTATTACCAGCATTTGTATTGCTTCTTATTACATCTATGTTAAGTCTTGTGATTCAAAACGTATCAGGTGGATACATTAACGATTTAATCTTTAACTTGATTCAAAAACCTTTAACATATGTAGGAGGATCATTACCAGGTATTTTATGCTTAACTTTAATTAGTGGTTTATTCTGATCTGTAGGTCTTCATGGAGACAACATGATTGCTGGTGTCATTCAACCAATTACACTTACACTTATGTTAGAAAATACAACAGCTGTAGAAGCAGGTAAGGCAGCTACAAATATCGTTAACTGGTCATTTTATAGAACTTTCTTAGCTACAGGTGGAACAGGAATGGTTTTAGGTTTGACTTTAGCAATTTTCTTAGTTTCTAAAAGAGCAGATAACCGTGCAATTGCAAAAGTAGCCATTATTCCAAATTTATTTAATATTGGTGAAATCAACATGTTTGGTGTCCCAGTTGTTTTAAATCCTTTCTTAATTATTCCATTCATTTTAGCACCAATTGTTTCAATAACATTTGGGTATATTATGACTTATATTGGAATTTGTCCAGTAATGTATGTCACAATGCCATGGACAATGCCACCATTCTTAATGGGATTTCTAGCGGCTGGTGGAAGCTTCATGGCAGGAATCACACAATTACTTGCAATTGTACTTTCAGTACTTATTTACATACCATTCGTTAAAATGTATGAAAAAAATCAAAACCAATTAGACGAAAATAAATAATAGAAGATAAAATGCAACATAAATCTGTCCATAAATATTCCTTTTCATATGTTGCATTTTATAAGGAGGAAATATGATTGGAACAATAGCAGCAATTTTAACAACTTTATCTTTTGTACCACAAGCTTATCAAGTAATAAAAACAAAAGATACTTCAGGGATATCTTTAGGAATGTATATTGCTTTTGTTATTGGTGTTTTTCTATGGATTATTCATGGAGTAAATATTCAAGATTATAATCTTATAGGAGCAAATGCGATTACATTTATATTTGCATCGATTATCTTAACTTACAAAATTAAATATAAATAATAAAAAAAGTTTCTTGTCGCTAAACAAGAAGCTTTTTCTTTTTTACCACAAAATAAGCAGAGACAATCGAAGCGGAAGCAGTTGCCCAACTAATAGGATAAATAATGAGTAACATATTGAATGTATTATAATGTGGGAAGATGACAAACATATAGAATAAGCGTACCCCACAAACAAAAATAACACAGAGTATTGTTGAAATCATTGGATTTCCTAATCCTCTTAAACTTCCTGACATGATTTCAATTGTCATATTTAAAAATTCAAAGGCAAGAATGTATCTCATTCTTATTGTTGCTAGTTCAATAATGGCTTGATCAGATGTAAAGATTCCTGCAAAAGTATGGCTGAAAAGAATAAAGATACCACTTAGTAACATGGTAAAAATGAAACCTAATCCCATACACCAACGGGTTGACTGAATACATCTTTTATAATTTTTAGCTCCATAGTTTTGACTGTTGAAGGTAATACTTGCTTGAGCAAAACCAGTAATCAAATAATAAATATAGATTTCAAAATTCAATCCCACGGTAGAAGCAGCAACGACATCAGCGCCTAAACTGTTGATTCCAGATTGAATGATAATATTAGCGATATTAAATAACATTCCTTGAATAGCAGCTGGAATACCGGTAAATAAAATATCTTTCGTAATTCTTGGATCGATTTGTAGATCTTTGAAAGATACTTTTAAAGCACCTTTTTCCTTAATTAAAATAATAAGTAATAAAAGAGCACTTGTTGCATCAGCAATCAATGTTGCTAAAGCAACACCGGCAACATCTAACTTACAAATAACTACAAAGAATAAGCCTAAAGAAACATTGATGACACCCGAAATAAGTAAACAATAAAGTGGTCTTTTGGTATCACCACTAGCTCTTAAAACAGCTGATTCAAAATTATAAATAGTAAGAAAAATCATACCAATAAACGTAATTCTTAAAAACACCAAAGCTTGATCTAAGACTTCTGCTGGTGTTGACATCACAACAAGCAACCATTTAGCAATCAATTCACCAATAAGTGCAATAATAATTCCACTAATTACAGAAAGCACTAAAGATGTATGAACTGCTTTTTTGACCTGTTTATCATTTTGCGCGCCTAAAAAACGAGAAATCACCACATTTGCGCCAATGGATAAACCAACAAAGATCGTAATAAATAAACTGGTAATGGGGCTTGTACTCCCCACGGCAGCCAAAGCCTTACTTCCTGAAAATTGACCAACGACAGCCACGTCGGCTGAGTTGAATAACTGTTGTAAAACACTTGTGGCAGCAAGCGGTAAAGCAAAGGCAAGTACTTTATCCCAAATACTTCCATGTAAAATATCTATTTTTTTCATCAAATTCCCCCTAATTACCAGTATTATAAAACCTAAAGGTTACTTTACCCTAGGAGTTTTTCATAAAGTGAAAATATTTTTATTTTTAACGGTTATTAAAAATGGTAATACGTTTTCTAAAAGGTTATGGAAAATAGTGCTTATAGAAAGCGGATATGATATAATTTTATCGAATAGTTATATACGGTAGGCGGTTATCCTTGGTCGTGTTGATCGAAGGGCGTATTCTTCGTTTACATAGATATCCTTAGGAAAATATGAAAAACGGAGGTGATGGAAATGACAACTTATGAAGCAATCATGGTTATGTTAGCTACACTAACATTAATGGTGTCTATAATAAGTATCGTTATTAAATTACTTCTATATATTATAGAAAATAATGCAAAAAAATAACTACCTCATGTCTCGGCAAAGTTGAGGTAGTTATTTTTCTCAAATAAAATCCAAGGCTAGTCGTTTATGACTATTCCTTTTTTCATTTATATTATAATCATGGTGCCTTCAAAAAGTCAACTTTTTAAGTATTATTGTTAAGACCCGGGTGTTTTACAGTTGATGTAAAGCTTTATAGATCATACAAATAAAAAGAGTT
>JAUNWT010000094.1 GCA_030540195.1 Bacillota bacterium
GCCATAATAAAAAGTGAACCTCCTAAGTTGTCCAACTTTTTCGGTTCACTTCATAGTTGACTCGATTTTCATTAATCAGCTAAATCTTCACCGTTTGATGCGATGACTTTTTTATACCAATAGAATGAATCTTTTTTATAACGATCTAATGTTTTTAAATCAAATTCATCTCTATCAACATAAATAAATCCATAACGTTTAACCATACCTTCATGTGTAGAAATTAAGTCAATTGCTGACCATGGGCAATATCCCATCATTTCACATCCATCAGTAATAGCTAAATGAATTTGTTCAATATGTTTTCTTAAATATTCAATTCTGTATTGATCATGAACTTTACCATCTTCAGTTAAAGTATCATAAGCACCTAAACCATTTTCAGTAACGATCATAGGTAAACGATATCTTGAGTACATTTCACGAACAGTTGCTCTAAATCCCATAGGATCAATTTCCCAACCAAATTCAGTAGTTGGTAAGTTAGGGTTTTTATATCCTCTATAAACACCAGCTTCACCACGAGCAGTTTGTTGATCTGCACCTGGATCTAATTCTTCAGTTCCATCACTTGCTTCTACAGTAGCTGTATTATAATAGTTGAAACCGATGAAATCAGGATGACCGTTCTTTAATGCTTCTGCATCACCTTCACCAAATTCAGGACATGCATCATGTTCTTCTAAATAAGCCCACACTAAGTTATTATAAACTCCATAAACAGCCATATCTAAGTATAACCAGTTTCTAATAGCGTTGTAGTTTTGAGCAGCTAAAACATCTTCAGGTTTACAGCTTGCTGGGTAAACTAATGAGATATTTGGAGCTGGTCCAATTTTAGCACCTGGTAACATTTCATGACATAAAGCCATCGCTTTTGCTTGTGCTACTAACATATGGTGGTTTTGTTGGTAAGTTTCTTTTAAAACATTTGTACATCCTTCAGGAATCATTAATGTTCCAATAACTGGTCCAACTAAAGTTAACATATTTTGTTCATTGATTGTTAACCAATATTTAACACGATCACCAAAGTTTTCAAACATAACTTTTGCGAAATTTAAGAACCAATCGATTGATTCTCTATTTCCCCATGATCCACGTTCATCTAATGCAGCAGGCATATCGAAATGGAACATAGTTACTAATGGTTCAATTCCATATTTTAAACATTCATTGATCACATTGTTATAGTATTCAATCCCTTTAGGGTTGATAGCTCCTGTTCCTTCAGGAATAATTCTTGACCAAGAAATTGAGAAACGATAAGTTTTGAATCCCATTTCTGCCATTAAAGCGATATCTTCTTTATATCTATGATATTGATCTGCACAGACTTTTAAATCAGAAGTTCCTTCTGGTACAACTTTAACATCTTGACATGATGGACCTTTTCCATCTTCTAAGTTTGCACCTTCTACTTGATAAGCACTTGTACTTGCTCCCCAAAGGAAATCTTTAGGAAATGGTTTTAAAGTTTTGTGTAACATATTTTAAATATCCTCCTTAAATTCAAGGGTATTATACATAAATAATATTAAAATATTGATTTTTTTTATATTATGAAAAAAATGGGAACAATTAAGCTTGTAATTGTTCCCATTTTTCCATAATTTCCATTAATTCCATTTCTTTTTCTTCAATAGAATCAGTAATCTCATTATATTTTTTATAATTATTCATGACTTCTTCGCTTGTGAGGTCGTCTTTTAAAGAATTGATTTCTTTTTCTAAAGAATCAATCGTTCTTTCAAGTTTTTTAATTTCATTCTTAGTTTTTTTATCAATGATCTGTCTTTGTTTAGCTTCTGTAACAACCTTTTGAGTTGTTTCTACAACAGGTGTTTTTTGATTTAAATAATCATCATAATTTCCATTATAAGAAAGACATTGATCTTTTTGTACTTCGATTACACGTGTCGCAATTTTATTAATAAAATAACGATCATGGCTAATGAATAAAATCGTTCCTTCAAAACTTCTTAAAGCTTCTTCTAAAACTTCTTTAGAAGAAATATCTAAGTGGTTGGTTGGTTCATCAAGAATTAAGAAGTTCGCTTGTTTTAATAAAACTTCAGTTAAAACAACACGTCCTCTTTCCCCACCAGAGAGCATTGCAATATCTTTAAAAACATCATCCCCTCTAAAATTAAACATAGCTAGAGTACTTCTGATTTCTTGATTGGTCATACGTGGATAACAATCACTGATTTCATCAAAAATCGTTTTATTATAATTTAAGGATTCATGTTCTTGATCGTAGTATGCCATTTCTACGTGACTACCAAAACGAATTTTACCATGTTCAATTGGTAATTGACCTACAAGAGCTTTAAATAAAGTGGTTTTACCCACACCGTTTTCACCAACAATAGCAACACGTTCTCCTTTTTTGATATCCAAATTACAGTGTTCAAAAACGATTTGATCATAACGCATTGATAAATCATTGACTTTTAAAACATCATAACCTGATTCGATTGCTGGTGTAAATTGAACGGTAATAGCACTTGGTAAGTTTTCTGGTCGATCAATACGTTCAATTTTTGCAAGTTGTTTTTCTTTAGATTCAGCACGTTTTATACTTTTTTCACGATTAAATGATTTTAAAGTATCAATACTTTCTTGTATCTTTTTAATTTCTTTTTGTTGATTGATATAGTGTTTTAAATCAATCGCACGTTGTGTTCTTTTTTGAATAGAGTATTCTTCGTAACGACAATTATAACTATGACTTTTACCATTTTCTATTTCAATGATCTTATTAGAAACAACATCAATAAAATAACGGTCATGGCTGACCACAATTAAAGCATTTTTATATCCTTTTAAATAGTTTTCTAAAAAGGAAATTGCTTGACTATCTAAATGGTTGGTTGGTTCATCTAAAACAAGAAGTTTAGGCTCTTCTAATAAAAGCTTGGCAAGACAAAGTCTGGTTTTTTGACCACCAGATAATTCATGGACATATTTTTGAAAATCTTCTTCAATAAAGCCCATTCCTTTTAAAACTCCAACAATACGACTTGGATAACTAAAGCCATCTTTTTCACTAAATCTTTGAGTCAATGAATCATATTCATTCATGACTTGTTCACTATGATCATAAGACATCATACTTTCTAATTCACGCATACGATTTTCTATTTGAATAAGCGGATCAAAGACTTCTAAAGCACATTCATAAATGGTTTTATTCATATCTAAATCATGATGTTGTTTTAAATAACCTACATTTAAATCACGACTTTTAAATAAATCACCACTATCATAGCTTTCTTCACCAATTAAGATATTTAAGATAGTTGTTTTACCAGCTCCATTGACACCAATGATTGCAATCTTATCATGATCATCTACTTTAAAACTAATATCTTTTAATAAATCAATTCCTTGAAATGATTTTTTTATATTTGAACATTCTATAAGCATTTTTCATCACCTCGACTATTCTATCAATAAAATAAGTTGTTTACAAATATTCTTTATATAATTCTTGATAAGCAGGATCCACTTCTAATAAAGCATTCATGCTTAAATAAAAAGATTCATCGAAGCATTTTTCTTCTTTTTTAATGCACCATAAAGCTTCATGTCCTGTAAAGGTATGGGCTAAAGCTTGATATAAGATTTCTGGATTGGATAAATTGTGAATTTCTTTTTGTTTTTGGGCTTTTTTAATAATGATGATACAAAGCTTTGTAAGATTATCACGCATATCAAAGCTATGACGATTTTCTTTTAAATTCGCAATGAACATTTGACTAAATAAGTCATAACCATATTTTTTCGTATCTTTAATCAATGTTGAAAAGACAATCAATAATTGTTGATAGTGACTATCACTATCAACAAGTTTATACGTATCTTTAACAAGATGATCGATTGTTGAATCATAAAGATCTAAAATAAGGTCTTCTTTATTATTAACATATTTATAGAGGGTTGGTTTTGTAATATGTAATTCATTACAAATACCTTGAATTGTGACATTATTATATCCTTTGTCTAAAAACAGTTGTACAGCTGTTTGTGATATTTCTTCTCTTGTTATTTTCATAAAATTCTCCTTAGAAATAATATACCATAGATTTAATGTAAAGGGTTTGTTAAAAAATTCACTTTATTTTATGAAAGCGTTGACATTTATTTTTACAGTTATATAATTTACTTGAGTTAAATAAACATTTACTTTGGTATGAGGAGGAAAAAGAAAATGGCTAAGAGTTTATTTGATAAGACATACATAGGTAAAATGAAATTAAAAAACAGAATTTTCATGTCACCTATGGGAACAACTGGAGAAGCTGATGGAGCTTACTGTAATGAAGGGATTGATTATTTTGAAGAAAGAGCAAAAGGTGGTGCTGGTTTAATTATTACAGGTGCTAACGTTGTTTCAACAAAATATGAACCAAGACCATGTACAGAACTTTCTGATTTCCATCATGTAGAAAGATTAAACATGTTAATTGAAAGATGTCATGCTTATGGGGCAAAAGTTTGTGTGCAATTATCACCAGGTTTAGGACGTCAACAATTTACAGATCCTTTTACACCACCTTATAGTGCAGGGAGTGTTGGTGCATTCTGGTTCCCTGATTTAATTTGTAAACCTTTTTCAAAAGAAGATATTCATTATTTAGTAGAAAAAGTAGGATACAGTGCTTCACTTGCTGTAAATGCTGGGGCAGACTGTGTGGAATTACATGCTTATGGAGGATATTTATTAGATCAATTCCATTCTGTTCAATGGAATAATAGAACAGATGAATATGGTGGATCACTTGAAAATCGTATGCGTTTTACTTTGGAATGTATCGAAGCGATTAAAAAGAATGTGCCAGATACAATGCCAGTACTTGTTAAATTTACACCACATCAAAGAGTAGAAGGTTTTAGAACTATTGATGAAGGTATTGAAATGGCTAAAATCTTAGAAAAAGCAGGAGTTGATGCTTTACATGTTGATACAGGATGTTATGAAGAATGGTTCCAAGCTATCACTACTGTTTATAGTAAAGAAGGATATAAACTTGATGTTCAAAAAGCAATCAAAGATGTTGTAAGTGTGCCTGTATTAGGCGATGGTAACTTAAAAGATCCTGAAGTGGCTAAAAAAGCTATTGAAGATGGTATTTTAGATTACGTAGGACTTGCTCACCAAATGTTAGCTGATCCATATTGGCCTAAAAAAGTTAAAGCACATCAAGAAGAAGACATTGCTCCATGCGTTGGATGTAACGAATGTCTACTTGCTGGATTTAGTGGAAAACATTACTATTGTGCCGTTAACCCATTATGTTATGCAGAAAAAGCCTATGCTTTACCACTTCCAAATGGTCAAAAACGTAATGTATTAGTTATTGGTGGAGGCCCAGCTGGTATGATGGCTGCCATTACTGCAAAACGTCGTGGTTTCGATGTTGATTTATATGAAAAAGAAGATAAATTAGGGGGAACACTTTGGCCTGCAGGTGGTCCAGATTTTAAAGCAGATGTTTTAAAATTAATTAAATATTTAGAAACACAATGTCAAAAATTAGGAGTCAATATTCATTTAAATACAGCAATTACTAAAGATAATCTTGAAGGAGATTATGACAAAGTTATCTTAGCTGCTGGTTCAACTCCTGCCATGCCACCAATTCCAGGTATTGATACAACAGTTCTTGCGAGTGATTATTTAACACATCAAGCAACAGTTGGTAAAAAAGTTGTTGTCATTGGTGCTGGTCTTGCTGGTACAGAAGCCGCTTGTGATATTGCGGGAAAAGATGGTGATGTCACATTAGTCGAAATGTGTCCAGATATCTTATTTACTGCAAATCACTGTTTAAATAATGATCAACATTTAAGAAAAATGGTCAAAGATCGTGGTGTTAAAGTAGAAGCAAACGCTAAAGTAACAAATATTACACCAACAAGTGTTACATTTGAAAGAGATGGACAAACAATTACTCTTGAATGCGATACTGTCTTAAATGCTGTTGGATTTAGACCTAATAATCAATTAGAAGATTTATTAGATGAAAAATATGATGAGGTTGCTGTTGTTGGAGATGCTGTTGCACCAAGAAAAATCTTAACAGCAATTCATGAAGGATATCATGCAATTCGTGTGATGGAATAGGAGATAATAAAGATGATTAGTTTTGATTTAACAGGAAAAGTAGCGGTTGTGACGGGAGCTTCAAGTGGACTTGGTCAACAATTTGCCAGAGCATTAAGCGAACAAGGATGCGATGTTGCTATCCTTGCGCGTAGAAAAGAAAGATTAGAAGAATTTTCAAAAGAATTAAAACAAAATGGACATGATTGTTTACCTGTTTCATGTGATGTTACAGATGAAGAAAGCATTAAAAATGCGGTTAAAGCTGTTGTCGATCATTTTGGAAAAATTGATATACTTGTAAATAATGCCGGTGTTGTGGAATACTCAAGTGGTCTCCATGATCATACAACAGCACAATGGGATAAAGTTTTAGATACTGATTTAAAAGGTGTCTTCTTAATGGCAAGAGAAGTTTCAACAATTATGATGAAACAAAACTATGGAAGAATTATTAATATTTCATCTGTCGGTGGTATCCAAGCTGGACCTGCTCAAGTAAGTTATTTTGCTGCTAAAGGTGGCGTTGTTAATCTTACAAAAGCGATGGCAGGAGATTTAGCACCTTATGGTATTCTTGTTAATGCCATTGCTCCAGGTGTCTATGATACAGAAATGACACATGATGCTTTAGATGCACCAGGTTCTCTTGTTTTAAAAAACAGAGTAGCTCTTAAGAGATTTGGGCGTGAAGGTGAAATGAACGGAGCACTTATCTATTTTGCAAGTGATGCTTGTACTTATACAACAGGACAATTACTTGTAATCGATGGTGGAATGACAAGTATGCTTTAATATAAAGTGAAGATCAAAAGAGATTTCAAATGTGAAATCTCTTTTTTGCTGTTATTCAACTTCTTGAATCACTTTCCTTTTTATTTTTTGATACATGAAATAACCAATTGGTAAACAACATAATTCTGCTAAAATATAAGCAAACCAAATAAGATTGATTTGATTAAATGATTTAAAGAATGTTAAAAAGATAAATAATAAAATGACTTGTCTTGAAAGTGTTAAAATCATCGCTTGTAATCCCTTAGAGAATCCTTGGAAAGTAGAAGCTAAAGCAAGAGGGACAATACTGATTAAATAAGCAATTCCTAAAATACGCATAGCAGGAATTCCTATTTCTAACATATGCTTAGAAGCATCAAATAAAGATAAAATCTTACCAGGAAATAACTCTAATAGAATAAGTAAGATAATAAAAATACCATATTCATAAATCAACGACCATTTTAAACTATCAAAACTTCTTTTTAATTGATGAGCTCCATAGTTATAAGCTACTAAAGGAACAAGTCCATTATTTAAACCCCAAATAGGAACAAGAATTAAGGATTGTATCTTTACGATCACACCGTTTACAGCAACAGCAGTTGCTGAAAAGTGAATAAGAATACTATTGACATAAATACCCATCATAGAAAGCATAGCTTGGGCAATTCCTGAAGGAATACCAACACTTAAAATATTTTTTACACATTTAAAATCAGGAACGAAAGAAAAATGAATAGGAATTTCTTTGTTATATTTTTTATTAATGATAATTCCCATGATTGCTCCGACAAATTGTCCGATAACAGTTGCAATAGCGGCTCCTTGTATGCCCATTTGTGGTAAACCAAAGTAACCAAAGATAAAAATAGGATCTAAGATAATATTCACAATAGCTCCTGAGGATAAAGTAATTAAAAATAAATGTGTCTTTCCACTAGAAATAGTAAAACGATCAAAGACCCATTGTCCCATCACTCCTAAAGAAGCCAGCATACAAATTCTTAAATAAGAAATACCATAGTTAGTAATCTCTAAATTATGATTTGATTGAGACAAGAAATAAGGTTTTAAAATCAATAAAGAAAGTGTTGACAGAATAAGCCAAAAGACAAAAGCGAGCCAAATAGCACTGGTGGCTGTTTGTTCCACTTCCTTTTGATCCTTTTTCCCTAAGGCTTTAGAAATAGCTGCATTTAAACCAACCGCATTTGCCATTCCTAAAGCAGACATCAATACTTGAATTGGATTAGCAAGAGATAGAGCGGTCAAAGCTTTTTCAGAAATATGAGCGACAAAAATACTGTCGACAAAGTTATATAGATTACTAATTAATAAGGAAATCATTAAAGGAATTCCTGTTGTTAGTACAAGCTTTTTGATAGGCGCTGTTGCCATTTTGTTTTCTTCCATAAAATACCTGTTATGAAGTGACCCTTGTCAAGACGCAAATAAACATTTCATAATATTCTTATTAAATTTTTCATCAAGGGTATAGAAAGACCTCAAAACTTATAGATTCTGCGACAGTTAACCATCCTGTTATTCGTGGATTGGGTACCAATAGGTTAATGGTTCGTCGACAACTCTATAATCTCCTTACGTGGATCAATGCTTTTATCTTTTTTAATAAACTCGCGACTTTTTATTAAAAATTACATTGCCATAAGAGGTATATCTTAGATAGTTGAACCTGTTCTATTTTTTTAAGCCCGTCTATACCTTTGATGTCTGTTTATTTTTATCTTTTCAACAATTCTTCATACACTCCTTTCTTTAAATTTTAAATTTATTTATAAAAACTAATCAATATGACCAGTTTCTATTCCCCAT
>JAUNWT010000095.1 GCA_030540195.1 Bacillota bacterium
CATTATCACCTTGGTTATCATTTGTAACAGTTTTTAATCCTGCAACAGCACTTTGTAAAGTAGCTAATGCTTGATCAACTTCTTTTTGAGTAGCATCTTCTTTATCTAAAATATTTTTAGCATTTGCAAGTGCATCGCTAAATACTTTCCAAGAATCTGTTGTATAATCAGTTTCTTTTAAATCTTTTTTATCTGTATAAAGTTTATTTAATTCAGCTTTATTAACTTTTAATACTAATTTATCTTGTGCTTCTTTTAATTTAGCAACTGCATTATCTACATCTTTTTGTGTAGAATATTTTAATCCATCATTTGTAAGAATTTTTGATGCTTCATCATATACTGTTAAATAATCATTATAACTATCTTTTGTATATAAGTTTTCATCTTTTTTATTTTCAATAAGTGCTTTTAATTCATCTAAGTCTAAATCATCATCACCTAATTGTTTGACATTTTCAGTTACTAATTTAATAAATTTATCAAATTCATCAACATTTGATGGTGCTTTTCCATAAACAGCCTTACCATTATTGTATGTTAATAAGAATGTTCTTGCCCATCCATTTCCTCTTACTGCTTTACTAAGTGGAGTTGTTCTACTGTATTCATTATTGATCCAGTTTGTCCATCCACCATCGCCACCAGATGGTATTTCTTGATCAGTACCTTTATTATATAATTTAAATTCTCCAGTATTTTCATCAATCTTATAATCAAAATTAGTAGCTAATTTGTCTAAATCAAGTTCTTTGTTTTTATTATAAACAATTTCTCTACCTTGATCATCTAATTCTCTAACAACGTATTTAAAGACATTTGCACCAAATTCATTTTGTGATTTGATTGTATAAATCTTAGTTGGTAATGGATTACCATCTTTATCTAATAGACGGCCATTTAAAGAACCATCTTCTGCTCTTGTTTCTTCACGTTTAAATCCAGAAGAAACCCCTGCACCAGCACCATTAATAATACTATTTGTAGATTGATATAATCCACCTTCTTCTCCAGCTTTTGCAAATGTTTGTAAACATGCATTATCTACTGTAACACCTTTTTTATTAGGAACTTCAATAGCGTTATCTAATTCGATTTGTTTACCACCATCATATTTACCTTGATTAAATTCTCCGCCACCTGTATAAATAAATACATTGTAAATGCCTAAACCAACAGCATAATGTTTATTAACATTATTTGATACTTTGTATGATGCATATCCTTTAACTGTTCCATTATGTGATAACCATGCATCTTCCTCATTTGCATCTTGAGTAATAGCATCATAAGCTGTTTCATTTTGATAGAAATAAGTTGCTCCATCTTCACCATTCCATAAAGTGGTATAACCTTCGAAATGTTCATTGAATAAAGCATAACAGTTTACAGAATCACCATTAACAATCAAACCATTTTGTGCTGCATTTCCATGCCAGCTGACTCCTTCACCATGATCTGCACGCCAAATCCAGAAATGATCACCAATAACATTATTACTGTTAATTTCTAAAGCATTTTGTGCAGTTGTTGCTACTTTTGTTGTTCCTCCAATACGGAAGAATAAATCAGCAAGTAATGTTGGATCTTTATGATCTGTTCCTGTTTTCTTAGCTCCAACTTGTAATAAATATTTAGAGTTATGAGTTCCTGCATCAAAAATCAATCCAGCAACTGTAATATTGTCTTTATCTGCAACTCTCATTGCTGTATCATCATTATCAGGAATGATTGAAGCCATACCTGTACCTAATACAACTGTATCTTTGTTTTTAACTTCAATTGCTTTTTCAGCATGATAAACACCTGGTGTAAAGAATACGTTCTTGCTATCTAATTGTTCATTAATAACAACTGCATTATCCCCTTCTTTAGCAATATAGAAGTCTTCTAATAAGTCCTTATCAATTCCTTCCCCAATATTATTTTCTGACCAACTTGTTCCTTTAGCATCTTTTCTAATACTAGGAACAAATACTTTATATTCCCCATCTTTTAAATATAAGAAAGGTTTTTCTCTAATAATAGGAGTTGATGTTACATTTGTAACAATTTGTTGATTTCCTTTTTCATCTGGAGTTGCCCAGTTTGTATATCCTTGATTATTTGATAATTCATTATCTGTAGGTAAATTAGGAGCATCAACACCTTGGAAGAAAGCATTTAATGTACATCCATAAACATTACCTGTTATACTTGTATTTCTTGTATAGAATTGTTGTCCTGAATAAGTTCCTGCACTAATTGGTGTTCCATTATTATCAGCCGTTCCAGTGATTTTACTATCAGCAGTGTATCCACCACTTGCCCAGCCATATTGCCAATCATAAGCAACTGGTCTTTCAGAATTAATTCTTCTCATAGGAGCAGCTTGTGCAACACCCCAGTTGAAATAATCTGATCTATAAGTGAAAGTTTCGTCACCTTCTACTTTAACATTTGCAACTGTTAAGTTTTCAACAGAACGCCAGAAGTTACATGTTGCATTATTTTCTTCTAAATATGCAGGTGTAGTAATGTTATTTAATTTAACATCATAAGGTGTTGCCCCTAACCCCGCTATATGAGTATAGAATCCTACAGGAATTGTTTTTAAATCAGTATAATCTCCTTTTTTAAAGTAGAAAGCATATCTTTTTTCATTGAATTGTGCATTTGCATTGAAATCACTTTGATCATTATAAATATTTCTCATTACTTTATACATTTCATCACGATCATCACCTTCAGCAAAAATATAAACATTTTCACCAAATAAGCTCTTTTCTAATGAAGTTGCACTTGATTGATTTGATTTAACTTTATTATTTAAAGCAATTACTTTAAAATAATTTTCATATTTTCCATTAGCATATGTGTATTCATATGAATTAACATCACCTAATGTTTTAACATTTTCATATTTTCCAAATAAGCTGTCTGCTCTTTGAACAATATATCCATTTGCATTTTCTGATTTGTCCCAAGTAATAATAATTTTTCCATTTTTTTCTTGAGATTGAACATTTTGAGGAACTCCAGGTTTTTCTCCTTCTAATGTTTTAACTACTTTTTCTTCACTATCACATGTTAGTGCTTGATCTCCTGTACCATTATAACTACGTAATTTAAATGTATACTCTGTATCAGGGTTCAACTTTTCAACTGTATAAGATGTTTTTCCTGAAACATCAGCAATTTCTTCAAAAGTTCCGTTGTCATCAAGTTTTAATAATTTTAGTCCAGTATAAATACAATCTTTTGGATTTGTCCATGTAAGTTTAAAACTATCATTTGATAAATCCTCTTCTGGTGCATCTAAGTCTGCAGCTGCAGTAGGTACTAACTCAGAGCTAACCACAAACTTAAGATCATCTTTATTTTCAATACTTTCTTTAGTTTCATCAGTATATTCTAATTCATCATTTTCATTTACTGTAACATATTTATTACTATATGAACTTTTAATACCAACAGTTCCATCACCATTTGGTTCTAAAATAACTGATTCCCATCCACCAGGATTTGTTTTTTTAGCTCCAATTTCGTCAACGGCACCATTTACCCAATTTGTAGAGATAATAGTTAAATTCTTTTTAGATTTTGATATAAATCCTACAACATCAATTTTTTCACCTTGTGGTAAAAATGATGTATTATCATTCGTTAGATAATTTGGAGTAAATTTTTCATCATCTGTTAAATCTGCATCATTCTTTTCAACAACATGAATTTTTGTTACTTCTGTACCACTTTGGTTATTATCTTTGTCTGCAAAGGAAACGTATTTTCCAGTTTTTACATATTTAATAGTAACTGATGAATCTAAAATAGAAACTTCTTGAAAAGTAAAAACTGTTGCTTTATCTTCATCACTTTCTTTTTTTATAATTCCATCATCAGTAACTTGAAAGTAATTATCTCCATTTTTTGTCTTAATAATATATCCATTATTTTTTGAAATTAATTTAAATAAATTTCTATCATTAGGTGAATCACCATCATTCCAGTTAAAAATGTTTTCTTGTCCATCTTCATACTTTAGCATTTCATTATTTGCTGCTTCACATTCAAAATAATAGTAACCATCTTTTGTCCCTATTTTAAATGCTACCATTGCTGCTACTTTATTATTTATAACTTGTGTATCGCTATGAACAATCTCATCTTTATCAGTTGTTCCTCCAGCTTTTCGCATTTTTAAAGCATTACCATTTTCATCCACAATCGCATAATAAACATCTTTTGGATTAAATGTATTTTCTTCAGCACTTACAGGCGTTATTGTTATCATCGACAACGTCATCACAAACGTAAGTACTGTTGCAATCAACTTTTTAATGTAATTCATGTCCTTCTCCTCCCTGAATTATTTACATTCATTTTGTGATATCTATAGAAAGTTGGCCATTCTTTCTATAGCCATGCACTTAATGAATGCATTTCTATCACGTAAAATAAAATATCATAAGAAAGTTATTTTAGATAGCGCTTTCACCTCTTATGTAACAGGTTACATTCTTTGTAACAAAATGACTTTTCGTCACAAAATGAAAAAAGTGCCTTTTTATATGCACTTTTTCTATGTTTTTTAATTATTAATTCTCACAACATAACATTGTTTTTTATAGAAGGATATTCCATATCCTTCTGCTTTTTCATATTTCTTAAATCTTTTTTCTTCTAGATATCTTTGTTCTATTATTTGTTTTGCTCCTTCTTTAGCATCATCAATAAGATCATCCTCACTTATAGAATGTTTACATTCTATAAGTATTACTGTTCCTAAAATCGTTTCTGGTAAAATACATAAATCAAATCTCCCATTTCCAGATTCTCTATTTGATAGAACTTCATAATCATTAAGCAGTCCTACTAAAAAGCCGTGATAAAAGGATTCTTGATTATCAAAGTAACTGATACTTCTTAAAAGAATATCATTAAGTAAGATATTTACTTTCTTTGTATCACCTTTAATCAATTCTTCATAAAGTTCATTTTTTCTA
Organism: Bacillota bacterium; assembly: GCA_030540195.1. Classification (GTDB taxonomy): domain Bacteria; phylum Bacillota_I; class Bacilli_A; order Erysipelotrichales; family Coprobacillaceae; genus Faecalibacillus. The sequence goes on from JAUNWT010000095.1 coordinate 4,986, forward strand.
CTGGTTGTATAATCTTCAAAATAACTCATAAAAGTTTGTTTATAGATTTCATACACTTCTCTATTTGGAATAATCAGTTTATATTGGTTTTCTCCTAAATCTTCTTTTATTTTTAAATAGCCTGTAAGTAAGAGAAAACTATAGATATTATTAATGTTATCCATTTCTCGATAAGTAAGTTCAGGTTTGATATATTTCGTTAATGATTGACCTTGAATAAGTTGTTCAAATTCCTCATGAAGTTCATCACTGCCATTTTGAATATAGTTAACAACAAGATCATTTCCACTGGTATTCGCCCAAAAGGAAATTGGTTTAAAAGATGGATCTTGTATTTTATTTTTGACATACATAAGTGTACTCCATGGATTGTAGATTTCAATGTTTCCAAATAAATACCCATCATACCATTCTTTGACTTCATCTATATAATCTGTTAGATCATAATCTTTTAATAATTGCAAGACTTCTTTTTCTGTAAAGCCAAAATATTCATTACCGATATTATTTAAAATAGAATAAGAAGTAAAATTATTTAAACCAGTAAAGATGCTTTCTTTAGAAATGCGAAGACAGCCCGTCATAATTCCTTTTTCTAAAGCCTCATTGGTTTTAAGGGTTGAAGAAAAGATACTTCTTAGAAATTCTACCATTTCATCATAATAGTTATATTGATAAGCAGCTTGTAAAGGTACATCATACTCATCAATAAGAATGATAACTTTAGATGAATAATGAGTATACAATGCACTAGATATCACTCTTAATGAAAATTTTAAGTCTTCTATTGATGCAGTGCGATTATGCAATGTATTTAAGATTTTTCTTGTTTCATGCGTTAAGTGAGTCGATGATAGTAATTCCAAATTTTTTTCTAATATTTCATAAATGATATTAGAAAATGCAGCTAATTGTGTCTTAAAAGAAGAATTTTTCATATCTTTTAAAGAAATAAATATCGTTGGATATTGATTTTGATGCTTTAAAGCTTCTTTGTTTTTAGAAATATTTAATCCATCAAAAAGATACGCATTTTCTTTTTCTTTGATAGAAAAGAAATAATAAAGCATCGACATATTTAATGTTTTTCCAAATCTTCGAGGTCTTGTATATAAAACAACTTTTTCGTTTAATACATCTTGGATAAGATTTGTTTTATCTATGTAATAGTATTTTTTATCAATTATTTCTTTAAAGTTTTCTATTCATATTGGTAGTAATTTCATAGAATCATCCTCTCATAATGATTATACTAATCTAATTCTTGATTTCTATTGGATTATTTGTCACAAAAGAAAAACCTAGCAAGTTATGCTAGATTATTCATCTATTTCAATATTTTTTATTGTCTGTAATTTTCTACAAATACGTTCGATAATATATACAACAGGTACTTGTGATGAAATATTTTTCGTATTTGGTAGAATGATCTTTTTAATGAAATAAGGAATTGTTAAGTCTGACATTTTCGCAATTGTACTATTTGTTTCATTGGTAATTGAGATGATTTTCGATTGTACACCTCGATAGAGTCTTAATTGATCAATAACTTCTCTTGTTTCACCACTATTTGAAAACGCAATTAATAAGCATTTTTCAAAACGATCTGTTGGTGCTGGATAAAAAGGATCATCAATATATTGGCTATAGTAACCAATATTTGAAAAGAAACGAGCTGCATATCTTGCCATACTTCCACTTTGTCCAACCCCCAGGCAAACTACAAAGTTACTATCCACAATATAATCAACAGCTTCATTTATATTATCTAGGAACTCTTTGCCTTTTGAATATTCAAAAAACTGATTTAACATTGTAATTTCATCATCAATTTCAGGCATTTTATTGACTTCATTGAATCTTTTAAGTTCTATTTTAAATTCAACAAAGCCATCACAATCTAACTTATGACAGAAACGAGTAATTGTAGCTGTTGATACATGACTTTCTAAAGCAAGTTCACGAATATTCATATTTAGGACTTTATTGACGTTTTTAATAATGTAATTATAAACAATCAATTCTGTATCATTCAGTTTTGAAATTTGTTCATATGTAAAAATCATAATACTCATCCTTTCTTATTGAAATATTTTATCATAAATTTCTTAATTTTTGTTTTCAAATTTGTAAAAATTTATGATAGCTTATAGGTATTATAAATAATAGCTAGGAAGTATTAGACAAATAATTCTTTCATTCTATAATAAAATTAGAGGTGATAATAATGGAATATACAATGTTAGGAAATACAGATATAAAAGTATCTAAAGTATGTTTGGGATGTATGAGCTTTGGTAAAGCAGGAACAATGCATGATTGGACTTTAGATGAAAAACAAACAGAAGAAATGGTTAAACATGCTCTTGATTTAGGCATTAATTTCTTTGACACAGCAAATACGTATTCCAAAGGAACAAGTGAAGAATACTTAGGAAAAGCATTTAGAAATTTAGGAGTTAAAAGAGAAGATGTTGTCATTGCATCTAAAGTTTATTTTAATGAAGGTAGACTTTCTAAAGAAGCTATCTTTAGAGAAATCGATGGAACATTAAAACGTTTGGGAACCGATTATTTAGATCTTTATATCATCCATCGTTTTGACTATGACACACCAATGGAAGAAACTATGGAAGCTTTACATGAACTTGTTAAATGTGGAAAAGTTCGTGCAATTGGGGCTTCAGCAATGTATGGTTATCAATTCCATAATATGCAAATAATTGCTAGAGATCATAACTGGACACCATTTTCAACGATGGAAAACCACTATAACTTACTTTATCGTGAAGATGAAAAAGAATTGATTCCAATTTGTAAACAAATGAATGTTTCTTTGATGCCTTATAGTCCTTTAGCGGGTGGACATCTTGCAAGAAATACATGGGAATCTAATACTTTAAGAGGTCAAACAGATCGTGTTGTTCATGGTAAATATGATCAAATGGAAAAACAAGATATGGAAATTGTTAAACGTGTGGATGAATTAGCTAAAAAGTATCATTGCAAAATGTCACAAATAGCTCTTGCTTGGCAATGGGCAAAAGGTATTTCTTCCCCAATTATTGGAGCTACAAAGATGAAATATATTGATGATGCTGTAGAAGCAATCAATATTAAACTTACAAATGAAGACATTGCTTATCTTGAAGAAATGTATGTTCCTCATCCAATTGTAGGCGCAATTAATGAAAATCCACCACAAGGTGTTGTCCTTTTAAATAAAAAATAATTATATATAAAAAACAGTTTGGTTACCATTATTTATACCCAAACTGTTTGTTTAGTTAATTAATAATTTTTAAAACATCTTCTTCACTTGAAATATTAAATATATTACGAGTTAATACATTGAGTTTTTCTAGTGATGCATTTGTTAATTGTGCTTCTAAATTACTTGAGATAGTTCCTAATTTAATTCTAAGTAATTCATTTAAATTAAATAAACTATTTCTCTTTTCTTCTAACTTTCCTTCTGCTCTACCTTCATTCCTAAATCCTTCTGCCATTCTTTCCATGCCTTCACACATATCGATTT
>JAUNWT010000096.1 GCA_030540195.1 Bacillota bacterium
AAGCTTAACAACGAAAGTTAAACTTCTAAAAATTTATTTCGTTACAGCTCCTTTTAAAAAAGAAGAAGTTTTGTAATGTAAACTTCTTCTATATATATTTTATTATTCTTCATTAGCGGCTTCTTCAGCAAGTAATTGTTTATCATAATTCTTTAAGAATGGAATAATGACTACAACATCCACAGCACATAATACAATCCATAAAACCAATGCTTTCCAATCCATTGTTGATAAGAAGGCTGCAAGTGGTGCAGGTGTTGTCCAAGGTAATACTAAATATGTTTTTCCAATGACATTGAAGTAAGTTGCAAAATAAGCAACACAAATATTTATAATAGTACATAACAATGTTGGAATTAATGTGAAAACGTTTAATACAGTAGGTACCCCAAATACTAAAGGTTCATTAATATTGAATGCTGTAGATAGTGGAGCTAATTTGCATAATGCACGTAATTGTTTAGATTTAGTTACTAAGCACATGGCAATTAATAGGGCGATATATGTACACCATCCTCCCCATACACCATTGAATTGTCCTGCAAAAATATGTGTCATTGGTTGTCCTGCATTGTATGCTTCAAGGTTTAAAGCAACGTTCATTGTAACGATAGGTGTAACAACAGCACCTACCATGTTATCACCATGGATTCCAAAGAACCAGAATAATTGCGAAATTAATAGTAACGCTAAAATTGATGGTAATGATTCTGTAGCACTAAATAATGGTTGTAAGAGTTTAGTTAATAAATCACATAAACCTACACCTGAAAGACTTGTACATAAAATATTTAATAAGATAAATCCAACAACGTTTACTGCCATTGGAATTAAAATTTTAAATGGAGCTGCAACGTTTGGTGGAACAGATCCAGGCATTTTAATAGTAATATCTTTTGAAACAAATAAGTGAATAATTTCTACAACAATTAATGCAACGATAATTGCAGTAAACATACCTCCAGCTCCTAAGTTTGCAGCTGGTAAATAAGATGCACCTTTAAGAGTTGTTGGTGCAGCACCAATACAAAGATATGTAAGAATAGCTGTAAAACATGCTTCTAATTTAGGTAATTCATATCTTTCAGCTAAACGATAGGCAACAGCACCTGCTACATATAAAGAAATTGCACCAAGTGTTAAATTATAAGGAATAAATAAATATTGAGCGTTAGCCGAAGCCCAATTATACCAACTAAGTAGAAATGATGCAAAGAAATTTGTAGCTTTTAAAGTTTCTGGATTAACAGGTGGTTGCGCTAATAAGATGGCAAAACCTCCAATGATTGTTAATGGGATTAGAATTCCCATCGCGTCACGTACTGCAGCTAAGTGACGTTGATTGCTTAATTTGTCAGCGATTGGAACTAAAACTTTTTGTAATTTTTCTTGGAATTTATCCATTTTGCTTGTATTCATAATGTTCTCCTCTCCTTTTTCCGTTATCATGTAACCGCTTTACATTCTTATTTTAATCACCTTTTGATATTTATGTCAATATATATTTCAAAATTGATATATTTATCATTTTTTTATTTACATCCGTTTTTTATTTGCATATAATGAAGTTGTCATGTAACGTGTTACTAGAAGAGAGGAAATGATATGAAAATTAGTACAATAATTGAAAATATGAAAAAATATCATAAAGGATATGGAACAATTGATGAAGAAAAAACAAGAGATAAAGTGCTCTATGGAAATGCTGATCAAGAATGTACAGGAATTGTGACTTCTTGTTGGGCTTCTGTCGATGTTATTAAATATGCCATTGAAAAAGGAGCTAATTTGATTATCAGTCATGAAGCGTTATTTTGGAATCATGGAGATCATCAAGAATGGCTAGAAGAATCAAAAAATAGTGTCTATTTGGAAAAAAGAAAACTAATGGATGATCATCAAATCGTCGTCTGGAGAGATCATGATTATATTCATTCAGGTATTCCTTATAAAGGAGACTATATTGATGGTATCTTCTTAGGCTTAGCTAAGAAGATGGGATGGGAAGATAAACTTATTGATAATTCCATCAATGAAATTGATTCGTCTTTATTATGTTCTACGGCCTATAGCTTTGATCATTCAATCAAAGCCAAAGATTTAGCTAAGGAATTAATTGATACCTGTCATCTAAATGGAATCAAATTGATAGGAAATTCAAATGCGGATATCAAAAAAGCAGCAGTGTTATTCCATGTATTTGGTGATGCTAATGAAGCTATTAAAAATACCGATAAAAGTGATGTCGATTGTTTATTATCGATGGAACTTATCGATTATACTTATGCAGAATATCTAAGAGATAGTGCGATGCTAGGAAGAAATAGAGTTGCTTTAGGAATGGGACATTTTAATCTAGAAGAACCTGGAATGGAATATATGTTGGAATACTTAGATGAAGCGATAGGTGAACATATACCTGCTTGGTTTAAACAATCAGGAGATAATTATGAATATGTAACAAAGGATTGTTGTGATGCTCACTAATCTTTTCAATTTTAGAAAAATACTATGAAAGGAATGATAATATGGAATATTTTAGACATATTCAACTAAATGATCATTTGATTCGTATTATTGGATTAGATGAAACTTGTTTTTATTTAGTTAATGGGAGTGAAAAAACCGTACTTCTTGATGCAGGAAGTGGTTATGGGGATTTAAAAGCTTATATTGAAGAAAATAAATTGGCCACTCATGATCAAATTGATGTTATTGCGACACATGGACATCATGATCATATTGGGGGAGCAGATTCTTTTAATAAGATTTATATGAATCATAAAGATTTAAAAGTATTTAAAGAATTAGGCACAATGGAATCAAGATTAAATTATACTCATGAATTTGAAGAAAGAATGGGAATCAAGTTTGCTGATAGTATGTTGCCAATGACTGAAAAACCATTACTTCCAATTGAAGATTATCAAGTTTTTGATTTGGGAGATATTCACATTAAAATGATTCCAGTGGCAGGACATACCCCTGGTATGATGTGTCCTCTTATTGAAGAAGATCGTATTTGTATTTTTGGAGATGCATGTGGTGTTTCTGTTTTACTTATGGGTGAATATTCTTCAAATGTAAGTGAATATAAACAAAGCTTATTAAATCTTAAAAAATTTGAAAATGATTATGATACGATTTATCGTAATCATGGTAGTTATGTATCGCCAAAGGAATTATTAGATAATGTTATTGAATGTTGTGATCTTATTTTAGAACATAAAGATGCACATCAACCTGTAAAAATGCATGGTATGGATTTCTTTGCAGCACATAAAGTCGAAGGTTATGGACGTGCTGATGGCAAAGAAGGAAATATTTTTTACGAAGCTGCAAAAGCTAAATAGTTATTTAACACCTCCTTATTTATATGAAAGATGATAGAAATATCATCTTTTTTAATACCTAAAAGGTATCGTTATTAATAAATTATAAGTATTAGATATTTAAAATAAAGCGAATTATAATAAAGATGTAAAGAAAGAGTGATACTTATGACAATTGAAGAAGCAAGTAAAAAATATAATATACCAATCAACATTCTTAAAGAATATGAAAGTTGGGGATTGTGTCAAGAAGTTAAAAAAGTAATGGGTTCATGGCAATATGATGAAACAGACTTAGAAAGATTAAGTTTGATTATGACATTACATGATTTAGATTTTTCGGTTGAAGAAATAGAAAAATATATGAAACTTTCTTTAGAAAAAAATGAAAGTGAATGTTTAAAGCTTTTAAATAAAAAAAGAAAGGGACTTTTAGATGAAGTTCATCTAAAAGAAAAACAATTATCAAGAATTGATTACTTAAGATATGAGATGGATCGGGGGAATAAGAAATGAAAAAGATTTGTACATTGATGTTAGCTTTGCTTTTAGTATTTACTTGTAGTGCTTGTAGCAGTAAAAAAGCAACAGCTAAAAAAGAAAATAAAACACAAACAGATTTAAAAGAAGCTAATTCAAAATCATTAGTTGTTTATTTCTCTTGGTCTGGAAATACTCAAAATATTGCCAGGGAAATACAAAAACAGACCAATTCAGACATTTTTGAAATCATCCCTGAAGTAGCTTATAGTGATGACTATGATACCGTTGTCGATGATGCGAAAAAGGAACAACAAGAAAAGGCAAGACCAAAGATTAAAAATAAAATTGAAAATATTGATGAATACGAAACCATTTACGTAGGATATCCAAACTGGTGGGGAGATATGCCTATGATTCTTTATACATTCTTTGAAGATTATGATTTATCTAACAAAACCATTGCACCATTTTGTACAAGTGGTGGAAGTGGATTGTCAGATACTGAAAAAGCAATCCAAGCCCTTGAACCAAGTGCTACAGTGGCAAAAGGATTGCATGTTTCAGGGTCAGCATCAAAAGATGCTTCAAGTGATGTAAAAGAATGGTTAAATGAAATTAAATAAAAGGAGAGATGTAAGATGGATTTATATGTAACAGATAAAGAATACAAAGAAAGATTAGATTATTTTTTAGAAGAAGTTAAAAATGATGAAGGAAATAAATTAGACGAAGAAACACGTTATTTAGCTATTTTATCCGTTTTAATGGGTAATCAAGGAATTTGTGCTTATGAAGAAGTTCTTGAAAAAGCAATAGATGTTTTATCACCTGTTCAAGTCAAAGAAATGGTGTATCAAGCAACTGATTATTTAGGATATGGAAGAATGCTTGAATTCTTAAAAGTCACAAATGAAGTATTTACTAAAAAAGGAATTGAACTTCCTTTAGAATCACAAACAACAACGACTATTGAAAACAGATTAGAAAAAGGAATCCAAGCACAAGTAGATATCTTTGGGGAACATATGAATGAAGCTTGGAAAAAAGCAACTGTCAATAAATGGTTAGCTGCTAACTGTTTTGGTGATTACTATACAAGAACAGGTCTAGATTTAAAACAAAGAGAAATGATTACTTTCTGTTTCTTATATGGTCAAGGTGGATGTGAACCTCAAGTCATGGCTCATATTCAAGGGAACTTAAATTTAGGAAATGATAAAGCTTTCCTTACAAATGTTGTTTTACAATGTGTTCCATATATGGGATATCCTCGTAGTTTAAATGCACTTGCTTGTATTAATAAAGTAGAAGACTAAAAAATAAAAATTGAATAGTTGTGGTATTGCTTTGCAATACCACCTTTCATATGTAAGGAGGAGGAACAATGAAAATTGTTGTATTACAAGGAAGTCCAAATAGTAAAGGATCAACGAATATCCTTGTTGAAAACTTTATTGAAGGTGCTAGTAGTAAAGGGCACGAAGTAGTACGCTTTGATGTTTCAAAAATGAATATAAAACCATGTCTTGGCTGTGTTGCCTGTGGTTATGAAGGACCCTGTGTACAAAAAGATGATAATGAAATTATCAAAGAGACACTCCTTTCATCAGATATGCTTGTTCTAGCAACACCCCTTTATTATTATGGAATGTCTGCCCAATTAAAAATCGTTATTGATCGTTTTTGTTCATATAACTATTCACTTACTGGAAAACATTTGAAATCCGCTTTATTAACCGTTGCTTGGAATCAAGATGATTGGACTTTTGAAGCTTTAGTAAGTCATTATAAAACCTTAGTAAGATATTTAGAATTAGAAGATCAAGGCATGATTTTAGGTTATGGTTGTGGAAATGTTTCTATGACAAAACATAGTAAATATCCTCAAGAAGCTTATCAATTAGGATATTCATTATAGGTAAAAAAGATGGCAAATAAACAAAAATATAAAATAGTTATTGATTTATTTATGACTATTACCTTGTTATTATTGATGCTTTTTCAAATAACAGGGCAGCAATTTCATGAATATTTAGGAATGATCATGCTCATTTTATTTTTAGGACATAATTTCTTAAATAGAAAATGGTATCGCCATTTATTTAAAGGAAAGTATAGGCTTTATCGTTATATTCAAACGATTTTAAATATAAGTATTTTAATGATGATGTTAGGTCTTGGTTATAGTGGGATGGTCATGGCTCAATATCTTCCTTTTTCAATAAGTGGTTCGTTGTCTCTTGCAAGAAGACTACATCTGGCATGTTCTTATTGGGTTTTGTTTTAATGAATATTCATCTTGGAATGCATCTAAGACAAATAATAAATATGTTAAAAAAATATATTCATCTAAAAAATAATGTTTTGAAATTAGTGATGATTATTATTAGTTTTTATGGAATTTATTGTTTTGTTCAAAATAATCTTATTTCATACATGTTTTTAATGAATGAATTTGTCTTTTTTGATTTTGAAAAGAATATCTTGATTGTTTTATTAGAATATCTATCCATGATGGGATTATGGATAAATATCGGTTATTTTATGACAAAAAAATTATTAAAAGTAAAAGGAGAAAAATAAAATGTTTTATAAACAATTAAAAGAGTTTCCGCAAGATTTCTTATGGGGAGCAAGTACAAGCGCTTATCAAGTAGAAGGTGCTTACAATGAAGATGGTAAAGGATTATCAATTCAAGATTTACATCATCCAACGAATGGAATTACTGATTTTAAAGTAGCAAGTGATCATTATCATCACTTTAAAGAAGATGTTGCTTTAATGGCTAAACTTGGTTTAAAAGCGTATCGTTTTTCTATTTCTTGGTCACGTGTTTTACCTGAAGGAAAAGGTGAAATCAATGAAAAGGGAATTGAATTTTATAATCAATTAATTAATGAACTTATTAAGTATCATATTGAACCTGTTGTGACTATTTATCATTTTGATTTACCTTTAGCTTTATACAATCAAGGTGGATGGAACAATCGTGAAACAATTGATGCCTTTGTAGAATATTCAAAAATATTATTTGAACGTTTTGGGGGTCGTGTTAAATATTGGCTTACAATTAATGAACAAAATGTAATGATCAATCATCCAAATGCCATGAATCCAGGAAAAGTACCAACTAAAAAAGAACTCTATCAACAATGTCATAATATGTTTGTGGCTTCAGCAAAAGCAACGATTCTTTGCCATGAAATTGTTGAAAATGGAAAAATTGGACCAGCTCCAAATATTACTGCAATTTATCCAGAAAAATGTAATCCATCTGATGTCATTGCCTCAGAGAACTGGGAAAGTATTCGTTGTTGGCTTTATTTAGATATTGCCGTTTATGGACGTTATAATAGTTTAGTGTGGGCTTATCTAGAAGAAAAAGGATGGACACCAACTATTGAAGAAGGAGATATGGAAGTCATTGAAAAAGCAAAACCTGATTATTTAGGTGTGAATTATTATGCTACAGCAACAGTAGCTGCAGCTAAAAATGATGGTACAGATTGTCAACCAAGAAATGGTGATCAACAAATCATGCTTGGTGAAGAAGGTGTTTATCGCGCTGCACAAAATAACTATCTTGAACAAACTGAATTTGGTTGGATGGTTGATTCTATTGGTATGAGAGTGACTTTAAGAAGAATTTATGATCGTTATCATTTACCAATTTTAATTACTGAAAATGGTTTAGGTGCTAAAGATGTTTTAACAGAAGATGGACAAATCCATGATGATTATCGTATTGATTATTTAAAAAGACATTTTCATCAAGCAAGACTTGCTTTAACAGATGGTGTTGATCTTATTGGTTATTGCCCATGGTCATTTATTGATTTAGTAAGTACGCATCAAGGATATCAAAAACGTTATGGTTTTGTTTATGTTGATCGTGAAGAAAATGATTTAAAAGAAATGAAACGTTATGAAAAAGATTCTTTTAAATGGTATCAAGAAGTCATTAAAGAAAACGGAAAAGATTTATAATAAAAGGGTTCCTGTAGGACCCCTTATTTAATTTCTATCCAATATCTTTGAATTATTTTTCCATCTTTATCAATTTCATTTTCTAAAATAGCACCATTGTTTTTAATTGATTTTGCAGAACCAATATTATCCTTGTCACAAACAAGTAATACTTTATCAATATTTAATTTTTGACATTCTTTTAAAGCTAAACCAATGATAGCAGAAGCATAGCCTTTTCTTCTTTCACTTGGTCTTACTCCATCACCAATATGACCACCATAGTTTAATAAATAATCATTGAGTTCATGACGAATATTAACGGCACCAACCATTTTATTTCTTTCTACATCTAAGGCAAAAAATGTGGAATCTTCTACTAAGCCAGGTCTTGGATTTTTTAAATCAAGATTGTCGATATAATAATCAAAATCATGATAATCATTTTTAAAAATAGAGGCTGGTGAAGTATTTGTTTCAGGATGATTATTATTATAATCAATCCACTCCTTCAACATACCAACAATTAAATCTTGATATTCATTTGATGCTTTTACTAATTTAATTGACATAATATAATCACTCCTTTTATAAAATATTTCTATTATTATAGCATTTTGTAGAACATAATAAAACCCTCTATTAAGTATAACTTAATAGAGGAAAAGTGCGTATTATCCGTCAATGGGTGCAATCTAAAATTCGTATTTTAGCTATATG
>JAUNWT010000010.1 GCA_030540195.1 Bacillota bacterium
ATGTCAGTAATTTCAATGAAAAAATTATTAGAAGTAGGTGTTCATTTTGGACATCAAACAAAAAGATGGAATCCAAAAATGGCTCCATACATTTTCACATCAAGAAACGGTATTTACATTATTGATTTACAAAAATCATCTAAAAAAATCGATGAAGCTTATAAAGCAATGAATGAAATTGCCGAAAAAGGTGGAAAAGTTTTATTTGTAGGAACTAAAAAACAAGCTCAAGAAGCTGTTAAAGAAGAAGCTATCCGTTCTGGAAGTTACTATGTTAATTCACGTTGGTTAGGTGGAACATTAACAAACTTCAAAACAATTCAAAAAAGAATTAGAAGATTAATTGAATTAGAAAAAATGGAAAAAGATGGAACTTTCGATCTTTTACCTAAAAAAGAAGTTATCTTACTTAAAAAAGAAGCTGCTAAGTTAGAAAAGAACTTAGGTGGAATCAAAGAAATGAGAAGATTACCAAGTGCTTTATTTGTAGTAGATCCTAAAGCTGAACACAACGCTGTTGCTGAAGCAAGAATCTTAGGAATCCCTGTATTTGGTATTGTTGATACTAACTGTGATCCAGATGAAGTTGATTATGTAATCCCAGCAAATGATGATGCTATTAGAGCTGTTAAATTAATCGTTGCAGCTATGGCTGATGCAATTTGTGAAGCAAAAAGTGAACCTTTAACTGTTGCTTATGTTAAAGATGAAGATGAAAAAGAAGTAACTATGAATGATGCTGTATCTTCTGTTGAAAACAACAATAGAAGAGGGCCAAGAAATAAAGCTGGTAGACCAGCTCAAAGAAGAGAAGCTAAACCAACTCAAGAATAATCAAGGCTGGAAATCATAAATATGTTGTGATGGGAAAGCAAAGCTTTCCCTTTTTAATAAATAAAAAACGGAGGACAAAAAAATGGCAATTAGTGCAAAATTAGTAAAAGAATTACGTGAAAAAACTGGTGCTGGAATGATGGATTGTAAAAAAGCATTAGAAGCATGTGATGGTGACATCGAAGCATCATTCGACTGGTTAAGAGAAAAAGGAATTGCAAAATCTGCAAAAAAAGCTGACAGAATCGCAGCTGAAGGTTTATCAGCATTCGCTATCAATGGTAACGTTGCTGCTATGGTAGAAGTTAACTCTGAAACTGACTTCGTAGCTAAAAACGCTGAATTCATTGCATTAGTAAATACAGTTTGTGAAGCAGTTGCTGCTAACAATCCTGCAGATTTAGAAGCTGCAAAAGCAATCGAAGTTGATGGAAAAACTCTTGAAACTACAATTGCTGAAGCTTCAGGAAAAATTGGAGAAAAATTATCTTTAAGAAGAATTAAAACTTTCACTAAAGAAGATAACGAAGTATTTGGTGCTTACTCACATATGGGTGGAAAAATGGTATCAATCGTTAAATTAGCTGATGCTACTGAAGAAAAAGCAAAAGACATCGCTATGCATGTTGCTGCTATCAACCCAAAATATATCTCTCAAGATGAAATTCCACAAGCTGAAAAAGATAGAGAAGATGCTGTACAAACTGAAATTATGGCAAATGATCCAAAATTAGCTAACAAACCTGAAAAAGTATTAGAAGGTATTAAACGTGGTAAATTAAATAAAGTATTCTCTGAATGGTGCTTATTAGATCAAGAATTTATTAAAACACCTAAAGAAACAGTTGCTAAATACTTAGGAAATAGTAAAGTATTAGAAATCGCTCGTTTCCAAGTTGGTGAAGGTATCGAAAAGAAAGAAGAAAACTTTGCTGAAGAAGTAGCTGCACAAATGAAACAATAATTATTAAGGACACTTTAAGTGTGTCCTTTTTTTGAAAAAGAAGGAGATTATCTTATGAAATACAAAAGAGTCTTATTAAAATTAAGTGGAGAAGCATTAGCTGGTGAAGATAATTTTGGTATTAATGCTAAAACTGTAGCAGATATTGCAAGACAAATCAAAGAAGCTAAAGAACTAGGTGTTGAAATTGCTATTGTATGTGGTGGTGGAAACATTTGGCGTGGTGTCACAGGGGCACAAATGGGTATGGAACGTTCTTCAGCAGACTACATGGGAATGTTAGCTACTGTAATGAACGGTTTAGCTGTACAAAATGCTTTAGAACAATTAGGTGTTCAAACACGTTTACTTTCAGCAATTGAAATGCGTCAAGTTGCTGAACCTTATATTAGAAGACGTGCTGTAAGACATTTAGAAAAGGGTAGAATTGTTATCTTTGGTGCAGGAACAGGTAGCCCATATTTTACAACTGACACAACAGCTGCTTTAAGAGCTGCTGAAATCAATGCAGATGTTATTTTAATGGCTAAAAATGGTGTTGATGGTGTTTATTCAGCAGATCCAAAATTAGATACAAATGCAGTTAAATTTGATGAAATTTCTTATGCTGATGTTTTAGCTAAAGATTTAAAAGTAATGGATCAAACTGCTATTACTTTATGTAAAGATAATAATATTGACTTATGTGTATTCAATATGCAAGAAGACGGTAATATTGCCAAAGCTTGTGATGGTCAAAAAATTGGAACGACTATTTCTGGAGGAAAATAATATGATTAATATGATTTTAGATGATGCAAACGATAGAATGCAAAAAGCTATTGAAGCTTATCAAAGAGATTTAGCTACTGTAAGAACAGGTAGAGCAACTCCAGCAATGCTTGATCGTGTAATGGTTAATTACTATGGTTCACCAACACCAATTAATCAAATGGCTGGTGTTTCTGTTGTTGAAGGTAGACAATTAGTTATTAAACCTTATGATAAATCTGCTTTAAAAGATATTGAACATGGTATTTATGAAGCTGATTTAGGATTAACTCCTCAAAATGATGGAGAAATCATCCGTATTACAGTACCTGCCTTAACAGAAGAAAGACGTAAAGAGTTTGCTAAAAACGTATGGAAATTTGCTGAACATGCAAAAGTTGCAGTTAGAAATATCCGTCGTGATGCAAATGATGAAATCAAAAAATGTGACGGTAGTGAAGATGAAATCAAAGATGGACAAAACAGAGTTCAAAAATTAACAGATAAATTTGTTAAAGAAATTGATGAAATCGGAAAAGCTAAAGAAAAAGATATTATGACAGTTTAAAAGGAATACTTCGGTATTTCTTTTTTTTGTTTTTAGGCAAATTTTGTTTTTTGTATGTTTTATGTTATAATCTTTCTTGACTTTAAGGAGGATAACTCTATGGATAAAGAAGATTATCAATTAGATATGAATAATATACCAGCGCATATTGCTTTTATTATGGATGGTAATGGACGTTGGGCTAAAAAAAGAATGATGCCAAGAACATTTGGTCATAATGAAGGAACAAAAACAATTAGAAAAATTGCCCTAGAAGCAAATCGCTTAGGAGTCAAAGCAATGACAGTGTATGCTTTTTCAACTGAAAACTTTGCACGACCAGAAGAAGAAGTACAATTTATTTTTAAATTACCTAAAAAGTTCTTTGAATCTTATTTAAAAGAATTGATTGAAAATAATGTACAAATATGTATGATTGGTCATCTTGATAAGGCACCACAAGCAACAAGAGATATTATTACTAGTGCTATTGAACAAACAAAAAATAATACAGGATTAAAATTGTGCTTTGCTTTTATTTATGGTGGTAGAGATGAAATCGTTCATTCTACAAAACAAATTGTTCAAGATGTTCAAGAAGGAAAAATAAACATTGATGATATTACGGAAGATTACTTTAATTCAACATTAATGTCAGCTAATTTACCTGACGTGGATTTAATGATTCGTACAAGTGGAGAACAACGCTTATCGAATTTTATGTTATGGCAATTAGCGTATGCTGAATTTATTTTTACGCCAGTTTATTGGCCTGATTTTGACGAAAAGGAATTGCATAAATCTATTTGGCTTTATCAAAATAGAGAGCGTCGATATGGAGGATTAAAATAGTGAAAGAAAGAATTATTACAGCTTTATATCTTATTGCAGTCGTCGTACCAGCTGTTGTTTTTGGTGGTTTTTTTTATAAAATCTTGATTGCTGTTGTCATGGGGCTAAGTGTTTATGAAATGCTTCATATTTGCTCAAGACCACGCATTGGTTTATATACGTATTTTCTTGTAGGAGCATTTTTTGTTGGTGGTTTTTTATTAAGCAGAGATAGTTTGCTTATCTCTAATTACCTTATTTTAGTATATATGGCTTGTGTTTTGGCTTGTATGATTTTTGATGAAAATTGTAATATTGAACGTGCTGCCTATGTATTTACTATGGGAACACTTGTTTGTGCAGGATGTCATGCTTTGCTTGTCATGCGTTTAAGTTATGGTTGGGAGTATTTATTGCTTCTAGCAATTGCTACATTTGGAAGTGATACAGGGGCTTATTTTACAGGAATGGCCATTGGAAAACATAAATTAATACCAAGACTTTCTCCTAAAAAAACCATTGAAGGTTCAATTGGTGGAATTATTTTAGGAAGTATTTTAGGCCTTGCTTTTGCCTATTTTACTGGTATTCTTGCAAGACATTGGATCATTGTACCAGCGGTTATTGTTATGACAATAACAGGGCAAATTGGTGATTTGATTTTTAGTGCGATTAAAAGATATTTTGAGGTCAAAGATTACTCAAAATTATTACCAGGACATGGAGGAATCTTAGATCGTATTGATAGTTTAACGTATAATGTTTTAATATTCAGTTTCTTTTTAATGATTGTGGGGTTGTAAAAAATGAAAAAGATTACCATATTAGGGGCAACAGGTTCTATTGGTCAACAAACAGTAGACGTATGTTTACATCATCAAGATGAATTTGAAGTTGTTGCTATTTCTGCAGGAAAAAATATCAAATTACTTGAGGAAACAATTAAACAAATCAAACCAAAGGTTGTTTGTGTTATTGATGAAAAAGATGCACTTTATTTACAAGAAAAGTATAAAGAAATCAAATGTGTTTATGGACCTGAAGGTCTTGACTATATTGCAACTATAGATGAGGTAGATATTGTCTTAAATGCGATTGTTGGTTTTGCTGGTTTATTACCAACGATTCACGCTATTGAAGCTAAAAAGGATATTGCCCTTGCTAATAAAGAAACTTTAGTTGTTGCAGGACATATTATTACAAAATTAGTAAAGGAAAATGGTGTAAAATTATTACCAGTAGATAGTGAACACTCAGCAATTTTCCAATCTTTACAAGGAAATAAAGAAAATAGAATTAAACGTATTCTCTTGACTGCAAGTGGTGGAAGTTTTAGAAATAAAACAAGAGAAGAACTTGCAGGCGTTTCTGTAGAAGATGCTTTAAAACATCCAAATTGGTCAATGGGTGCAAAAATTACTATTGATAGTGCAACACTTTTTAATAAAGGACTTGAAGTTATTGAAGCTAAGTGGCTGTTTGATGTTGACTATGATCAAATTGAAGTATTAATTCATCCAGAAAGTATTTTACATTCTGCTGTTGAATATGAAGATACTTCAGTTATGGGTCAAATGGGAACACCAGATATGCGTTTGGCTATTCAATATGCTTTGACATATCCAAAAAGGGAAGTTCTTGTTAATGGTGAATCTTTGGATTTAACAAAGATTGGTTCACTTACTTTTATTAAACCTGATTTTAATAGATTCCATGCTTTAGAACTTGCATATAAAGCAGGAAAAACAGGCGGAAGTTTACCTTGTGTTTTAAATGGGGCAAATGAAATGGCTAATTTACTTTTTAGAGAAGGTAAAATAGAATTCTTACAAATTGAAGAACTTGTTGAAAAAGCAATGAATGCTCATCAAGTTATTCAAGATCCAAATGTATCACAATTATTAGAAATTGATCATTGGGCAAGAGATTTTGTTTTAAAGGAGATTAATAAATAGATGCAAACGATTATAAATATTATTGTTTTCTTTTTGATTCTTGGAGCTATTGTCTTGATTCATGAATTAGGTCATTTTTTAACAGCAAAACTTTTTGGGGTTTATTGTGCTGAGTTCTCTATTGGAATGGGACCTAAACTTTTTTCAAAGAAAAAGGGTGAAACAGAATATCAAATACGTGCACTTCCTATCGGTGGTTATGTTGCTATGGCAGGAGAAGCTGATCAAGAAGACAATGAAATCATGAAAGATGTTCCCTATGAAAGGACATTAAAAGGGATTAAAACATGGAAGAAATGTGTTATCATGCTTGCTGGTGTTTTTATGAACTTTGTTTTAGCTCTTGTTTTATTAATTGGTATTTATTCTTTTGTAGAAGTACAAACAAACACTTCAGAAATTGGTAGTGTTGTCAAAAATAAAGGAGCAGCTCTTGCGGGAATTGAAGCAGGGGATGTCATTAATAAAATTACAATCAATAATGAAGAACATATCATTGCTTCTTTTTCCGATATTCAAGAAGTTCTAGATAATGAAAATTTACAATTAGATACAGATACAGTCACTATGAAAGTAAGTCTTACAAGAAATAAACACACTTTAGAAAAAGAAGTGACAGCAAAATACAATAATGAAACAAAATCTTATGTCATGGGAATTACAGCGGCAACGAAGAAACTTACTTTTGCAGAAGCAATCCGTCAAGGAATCAATCAATTTATTGAATATGCTTTGTTGATTTTTACGACATTAGGTAAGTTGATTACGGATATGACACATACAGTTTCTCAACTATCGGGACCGGTAGGAATTTATACAGTTACTGCACAAGTTACACAAACAGGTTCAATTAGTACCTTACTTTCATTAACGGCTTTATTATCGACAAATATTGGAATGTTTAACTTGCTTCCTATACCTGGTTTAGATGGAAGTCAAGTATTGTTTGCACTTGTTGAAAAAGTGATTCGTCGTGAAATACCAACACGCATTAAATATGCTTTACAAATGGCAGGTCTTATTCTTGTTTTTGGATTAATGATTTTTGTAACTGTAAATGATATAGGAAAATTCTTTTAAAAAAAGGCTTTTGCCTTTTTTTTGTGTTATAATAAATGCTGTTTCGAGGTGGAGTATGAATAAATTAATTATTTTATTAAAACAATTAAATATTATAGATCAAGTCAGTATTTTAATGCATGCAAAATTAAATAGGGTTGTTGTACATCAAAATAATGAATATAGTTTTTATATTGAAAGTAAGGATTTTATTCCGTTTGAAGAATATCAATTATTGATCAATTCAAGTGATCAATTTCCATATCCTACTGAATTTATTTTCAATTATCCAGAAGATTTTTCATATGATCAAGATTGGTCTTATTATTTAGGCTACATTATTGAAAAAATGAAATTATTATCACCATTATTTACATCTTTAAAGATTGAGGATATTGAAATCAATCAAGTTATAAAGATTGGGGTTTTAAATGAAATTCAATTAGAACAATACCAACAATTACAAAATAAAATTAAACAACTATTTAAAGAAATTGGTTTAAATAAGTCTTTCCAATTTTATATCAAAGAAGATGCTGCAGAATTAGAAAGCTTACTTCAAGAAATGGATAGCTATGAACCTGTTCAAATTGACTTGACGGAATTTAAAAAAGCAGAAGCTCCTAAACCAAAATTCGATTATAAAAATAATTATCGACGTGAAAAAGGAGAAGCTACTTTTTTAAAACTTCATGAAATTACCAGCCAAACAATGGAAAATAACTGTACTATACAAGGATATGTTTTTAAAACAGAACTTATTAAAACAAGAGCTGGGAAACATATTCAAACTTTATGGGTTACAGATTATACAGATTCCATTATGGTAAAACGTTTTGAAAATAATACGAATAATAATATTGATGATATTAAAATATTAGATAAAGGAAAAGTATGGATCAAAGCCACTGGTGAAATCCGTCTAGATAACTATGCTAGAGAAACTGTTATGATGGCACGTTCTATTGAAATTGTTAAAGAACCAGCTTCAAGACAAGATAACGCGAAAGAAAAACGTGTAGAATTACATACACATTCAAAAATGTCTGCCATGGATGGTATTGGTAATATTTCTGATTATATCAATCAAGTCGCAAAATGGGGACATAAAGCGATTGCCGTTACAGATCATGGAAATGTTCAATCTTTCCCAGAAGCACAAATTGCAAGCTTAAAAGCGGGTATTAAGATGATTTATGGTGTTGAATTAAACATGATTGAACCTTACTTCAATATTGTTTTTAATGAAAAAAACATGTCTATTGAAGATGCAACTTATGTTTCATTCGACTTAGAAACAACAGGTTTTTCCGTGATTCATGATGGTATTACTGAATTTGGTGCGGTAAAAATAAAAAATGGTGAAGTTGTTGATCGACTTCAAAGCTTTATTCATCCTGGTAAATCAATTGGTACAAGAGTTTCACAATTAACAAGTATTACCAATGAAATGGTTGCAGATGCGCCTTCAATTAAAGAGTTCTTACCAAAGATTTTAGAATTCTTCGAGGGTTCAATTCTTGTGGCCCATAATGCGAAATTCGATATAGGTTTTTTAAATGAAAGCTTAAAAAGACTAGGGCAAGAACCTATTCAAAATCCAGTTATTGACTCTTTAGCTCTTGCTAGAGCTATCATGAAGCCAATGAAATCCTATCGTTTAGGAAATGTCTGTCGTGTTTATCGTGTTAATTATGATGATGAAGTTGCCCATCGTGCCGACTATGATGCGGAAGTATTGGGTTCTGTTTTTACAACGATGCTTCATTCTATCATGCAAAATGGACAATATAATTTACTTGATTTAAATAAATTACAAAAAGATGATGCTTATAAAATTGTTTTCCCATATCATATGACAGCCCTTGCTTTAAATAAAGAAGGTCTTAAAAATATGTTTAAGATCGTATCAGAAGCCAATACAACTTATTTCCATGATGGTTCACGTATTCCTAAAGAAAGACTTGAATACTATCGAAAAGGATTGCTTTTTGGAACAAGTTGTTATCGTTCGGATGTTTTTGAAGCGGCTTTGAATTCTTCTGATGAAAAATTAGAAGAGCTTTTAAAGTTCTATGATTATGTAGAAATTCAACCATTTGATGATTATTATCATTTGATTGATCGAGGACAAATTGAATCGAAAGAAGATTTGATTATTTCAATTAAAAGATTGATTTCTGCTGCTAAAAAACTCGATAAAATTATTGTGGCTACAGGGGATGTTCATTTCTTAAATGAAAAAGATAAGATTTATCGAGATGTCTTTATTTCTCAACCAAAAATTGGAATTGGACATCGTGCGCATCCTTTATGTGATCGTAAAAACCCACGTGCTTTTACACCATCACAATATTTAAGAACAACAGATGAAATGTTGAAATGTTATGATTATTTAACACCAGAAGAGTGTTATGAATATGTTGTCACAAACACAAATAAAATTGCGGATATGGTAGAAGAAATCCGACCAATTCATGATAAATTATTTACACCAACAATCGATAATGCCGATGAAAATCTAACAAAAATTTGTTATGATACGGCACATCGTCTTTATGGTGAACAATTGCCTGAAATCGTCGAAAAACGATTAGAAAAAGAACTAAGTAATATCATTAAACATGGATTTGGGGTTATTTATTATATCTCTCACTTATTAGTAAAAAAATCCAACGATGATGGTTACCTAGTAGGTTCCCGTGGTTCCGTAGGTTCATCCTTTGTCGCAACAATGTCAGGAATTACGGAAGTAAATCCATTGCCACCGCATTATTTATGTTTACATTGTAGCCATAGTGAATTTTTAGAAGAAGGTGTGGCTGCTGATGGATATGATCTTCCAGATAAGATCTGTCCTGTTTGTGGAAAACCAATGAAAGGGGAAGGACATAATATTCCATTTGAAACCTTCCTTGGATTCAATGCTGATAAGGTACCCGATATCGACTTAAATTTCTCGGGAGCTTATCAAGCCAATGCCCATGCTTTTACTAAAACGATTTTTGGTGAAGATCATGTCTTTAGAGCGGGAACGATTTCAACCGTTGCAGAAAAAACAGCTTATGGTTATGCGAAGGGTTATGCGGAAACACTTGGTGTTGAAAATGAAATGCGAAGTGCAGAATTAGAAAGAATTGCCCGTGGTTGTGGTGGAGTTAAACGTACAACCGGACAACATCCAGGTGGTATCATTGTTATTCCTAGAGATTATGATGTTTTTGATTTTACGCCTTATCAATATCCTGCTGATGATTTATCAGCAGAATGGCGTACGACTCACTTCGACTTCCATGCGATTCATGATAATGTCTTAAAGTTCGATATTTTAGGACATGTCGATCCAACTGTTATTCGTATGTTACAAGATTTAACAGGAGTTGATCCTAAAACAATTCCTACAAATGATACGAAAGTTATGTCACTTTTTACAACGAGTGAAGCTTTAGGAATTGATTTATCTTATATTAATTGTAAAAGTGGTGCATTAGGTCTACCTGAATTTGGTACAACCTTTGTACGAGGAATGCTTGATCAAACACGACCAACAACTTTTAATGATTTAGTTATCATTTCAGGGTTATCTCATGGAACCGACGTTTATCTTGGAAATGCGGAAACACTTATTAAAAATGGAACATGTACCTTAAAAGAAGTTATTGGATGTCGTGATGACATCATGGTTTATTTAATTGAAAAAGGTCTGCCAAATAAAGATGCCTTCGATATTATGGAATGTGTTCGTAAAGGAAAATCGCCAGCAGTTTTCCCTGAAAAGAAATATGAAGAGTTAATGAAAAAGTACAATGTACCTCAATGGTATATTGATTCATGTAAAAAAATCAAATACATGTTCCCTAAGGCTCATGCCGTTGCTTATGTACTTTCAGCGATTCGTGTGGCATGGTGGAAACTTTATTATCCAAGAGAATATTATGCGGTTTATTTTTCAACGCGTTGTGATTTCTTTGATATTGATACGCTTGTTGCTGGAAAAGATGCAATTCTGGCAAGACGTAAAGAAATTGAAATGTTAAGAGAAAATAGACAATCTTCCAATAAAGATGAAGGATTATGGGATGTTTTTGAAATTGCTTTAGAAATGATTGATCGTGGATTCCACTTCAGTCCATTGAACTTAGAAAAATCAGATGCAAGTAATTTCATTTTGGATCCGGATGATCCAAGTGGTTTACTTCCACCATTTAGCTCTGTTGATTCATTAGGTGAATCTGTGGCTAAAACAGTTATTGAAGCAAGAGAAAAAGGACCTTTCTTATCGAAAGAAGATGTGATTAAACGTACGAAATTAAATAACTCTCATATTAAACAACTGACAAAAATGGGAGTCTTTAATGGAATGCAAGAAGAAAATCAATTATCACTTTTCTAGTGACTTGATTATCTATTCAGTTTATGCTATATTATTTATAGTTTCATAGAGAGAAACGAGTGGGGGAACCCACTCTTTATTATTGAATGGGGTGAAAAAATGGAATTATTAGAAAGTATTAAAAATATGGTATTACCTTTTATTGAACAACATGATTGTTACTTAGATGACATCGAATATGTCAAAGATGGTAATGATATGTATTTACGTATCTATATTGAAAAAAATGAAGGTTATTTAGATATGGATACATGTGTTGCTGTAAGTGAATTAATTAGTGATAAATTGGATGAAGTTGATCCAATAAAAGAAGAATACATTTTAGAAGTTTCTTCACCAGGTATTGAAAAGCCTTTAAAAACATTTGAACAAGTAGAAAAATCGATTGGGGAATATGTTTATGCAAAATTTAAAAACCCTAAATCTGGTCTACATGAAGTAGAAGGATATTTAAAGTCAATCGATGGACAACAATTAGAATTTGAATATCTTGTTAAAAACATTAAGAAAAAGATTGTTGTTGATTATGATAATATTCAATTTATTAGATTAGCTGTAAAGTTTTAGGAGGAATTAAAAGTGGCTAGTAAAAAATTTATGGATGCATTAAATCTTTTATGTGAAGAAAAAGGAATTGAAAAAGATGTTTTCTTAGAAATGCTTAAAGAATCAATTGCGAAAGCATATAAGAAAAACTATATGATTCCTGAAGCAAATGTACGTGTTGAAATCAATGAAAAAACAGGAAAATTTAGATTGTTTGAAATTAGAACAGTTGTTGATGATTTAGAAGATGAAGATTTAGAAGTTTCATTAGATGAAGCAAGAGAAATCAATGAAAATTATCAAGTTGGTGACATCATCGAAACAGAAGCTGATGTAGATCATATTGGACGTTTAGCAGCAATTCAAACAAAACAATTATTCAGACAAAAAATACGAGAAACTGAAAAAGAAACATTATATAATGAATTTGCAGATAAAAAAGATGATATCATTACTGGTATCGTTGATCGTGTTGAACCTAAATTTGCTATCGTTAATATTGGAAAAACTGGAGCTTTCTTAGGATTAAATCAACAAATTCCAGGTGAAACATTACGTGAAGGACAACATGTTAAAGTTTATGTAAGTGATGTTGATCGTGGAACTAAAGGAACACATATTGTTGTAAGTAGAACAGAACCGCAATTTGTTAAAAGATTATTTGAATTAGAGGTACCAGAAGTATTCGATGGTACTGTTGAAATTAAATCTGTTTCTCGTGAACCAGGAGAAAGAAGTAAAGTTGCTGTTTATACAGCTGTTGAAGGATTAGATCCAATTGGTTCATGTGTTGGACCAAAAGGTTCACGTGTTAAAAACGTGGTTGATGAATTAAATGGAGAAATGATTGACATTATCGAATGGTCAAGTGATCCAGTTGTTTATATTTCACATGCTTTATCACCATCAGATGTTTTAACAGTTTCTGTCAATGAAGAAGCACACAGTGCTTTAGTTATCGTTCCTGATGATCAACTTTCATTAGCTATCGGTAAACGTGGACAAAATGCAAGACTTGCTGTAAGACTTACTGGATGGAAAATTGATATCAAATCATTATCAGAAGCAAAAGAACTTGGTTTAATGGAAACAATCGCACAAAAAGAAGAATCACCAGTTGATGATGATTTCCAAGATGAATTTGCTCAAGAAATGTTAAATAATGAAGAAGAAGTCAAAGAAGAAGTTGTTGAAGAATCTGTAGAAGAACCTGTTGTTGAACAACAAGAAGACGTTGAAGAAACTGTCGAAGAAGATTATGATGAAGATTTTGAAGACTTCGAAGATGATGATTACAGCAAATATGATGAAGATATCGACTATGATGAATATGACAAATATTATGATGAAGATTAAGGTGGGTTTCTATGAAAAAAATACCGCTTAGAAAATGTCTTGCAACAAATGAACAATTACCAAAAAAAGAATTAATTCGTGTTGTAAGAAATAAAGAAGGTCAAGTTTTTGTTGATCCAACTGGAAAAATGAATGGACGTGGCGCTTATCTTAAAAAAAGTGTTGAAGCAATTGAGATTGCAAAAAAGAAAAAGCTTTTAAGCCGTTCATTAGAAGTTGAAATTCCTGATGAAATATTTGAGGAGTTGAAATCTTATTGTGATTAATAAAAATTATTTAAATATGTTAGGTCTTGCAAATGCAGCAAGAGCACTTGTAAATGGAGAAACTTTAATTAAAAGTATTTCTGCCAATAAAGTGGAACTTGTTTTAATCGCTAATGATGCAAGTGATAACACAAAAAAGAAAATTACAGATAAATGTCAATTTTATCATGTTGATTATTTTATAGTTGATGATATTGAAACAATTTCAAAAGCAATCGGTAAACATAACCGGGTTGCTGTAGGTATTACAAATCAAGGATTTGCAAAAAAAATTAAAGAAATGATAGGAGGTTGATTTTATGGCAAAACAAAATAAAAAGAAAAAAGGTGCACCAAAGAAAAAACAATTACAATCCAACTTTCCTACTAAAAAAGAAACAGTAGAAGTAAAAGATGGCGTAATTTCTTATGAAGAAGGAATTACAGTTGGTGAACTTGCAGAAAAATTAGGACAAACCCCTGCAAATGTTATTAAAGTGTTATTTTTATTAGGAACAATGGTAACAATAAATTCGTCATTAAATGATGAACAAGTAGAACTTATTTGTTTAGAATACGGTTGTGAATGTGAAAAACATGTTCCTGTTGATGAAATCAATTTTGAAAATATTGAAGTTGTTGATGATGAAAAAGATCTACAACCTCGTTGTCCAGTTGTAACAATCATGGGACATGTCGATCACGGAAAAACAACTTTATTAGATACAATTCGTAAATCAGCAGTTGTTGATGGTGAATTTGGTGGAATTACGCAACATATTGGAGCTTATCAAGTAGAAGTCAATGGTAAAAAGGTTACTTTCTTAGATACTCCAGGTCACGAAGCTTTCACTGCTATGAGAGCACGTGGAGCTCAAGTAACAGACATTGTTATTATTGTTGTTGCTGCTGACGATGGAGTTATGCCTCAAACAAAAGAAGCTATTGACCATGCCAAAGCAGCAGGAGTACCAATTGTTGTTGCAATCAATAAGATTGATAAAGAAGGTGCTGATCCAGAAAGAATTAAAGCAGAAATGGCTGAAGAAGGATTATTACCAGAAGAATGGGGTGGAGATACAGTTTATTGTGAAATCTCTGCGAAAAAGAAAATTGGTATTGAAGAATTATTAGAAACATTAACAGTTGTTGCTGAATTAGCTGATTTAAAAGCTAATCCAAATAGATATGCTTATGGTAGTGTTGTTGAAGGTAAGTTAGACAAAGGACGTGGTGCTGTTGCAACTTTATTAGTTGAAAATGGTACATTAAGAGCAAGTGATCCAATCGTTGTTGGAGCTGCATTTGGTCGTGTACGTCAAATGTTAGATGATAAAGGACGTGTTATCAAAGAAGCTTTACCTGGTACACCAGTAGAAATTACAGGATTAAATGAAGTTCCTGTTGCGGGTGATAAATTCATGGTTTTCGAATCTGAAAAACAAGCTCGTAGTGTCGGTGAAACACGTATGAAAGCTAAAATTGAAAAAGATCGTAATTCAGGAGCTGCTTTATCATTAGATGATTTATATTCGCAAATAAAAGAAGGTCAAATTATTGATTTAAATATTATCGTTAAAGCAGATGTACAAGGTACTGCAGAAGCAGTTAAAGCATCCTTAGAAAAAATTGATGTTGATGGTGTACGTGTAAATGTTATCCGTTCAACAGTTGGGGCAATCTCTGAATCAGATGTTATCCTTGCAAGTGCTTCACAAGCAATTATTTATGGATTCAACGTAAGACCTGATGCAAAAGTAAGAAGTAAAGCAGAAGAAGAAAATGTTGAAATTCGTTTACACAATGTCATCTATAAGATGGTTGAAGAAATTGAAACAGCTATGAAAGGTATGCTAGCTCCAGAATATCATGAAGTTGTTACTGGACAAGCTGAAATCCGTCAAGTAATCAAAGCAAGTAAAGTAGGTAATATCGCAGGATGTTATGTTACTGATGGTTCTATTAAAAGAAATAGTGGTATCCGTTTAATCCGTGATGGTATCGTTGTTTATGAAGGTAAACTTGCCTCACTTAGACGTTTTAAAGATGATGTTAAAGAAGTTAACTCTGGTTTTGAATGTGGTTTAAATATTGAAAACTACAATGATATCAAAGAAGGAGATATCATTGAAGGTTATGTTATGGAAGAAGTAGAAAAGAAATAGGAGCGAATGATTTATGTCATTAAAAACAGAAAGAATTAATGCTCAAATTCTAAGAGAAGTTTCTTTGATTTTACAAAATGAAGTAAGAGATCGTGATTTACGTTTATGTACAATTACAGCGGTTGAAACAACAAATGATTTATCTATTTCCAAAATTTATGTTACTTTTTTAGGAAAAAATTATAATCAAGAAAAAGGAATGGAAGCTTTAGAAAGATCAAAAGGATTTATTCGTAATCTTTTAGCAAAAAAATTAAAGATTAGAAAATGTCCAGAATTACATTTTGTATTAGATACTTCTTTAGAATATGGAAATAAAATCGAAAGTATTATTAATTCATTACATGAAAAAGGCGAATAATGGCCTTTTTCTTTTTTTATTAAAATTAATCTATGCTATAATGTTTATATAGACAAGGAGGATTATCATGGTAGAATTATCAAACCAATATTTAACAGTAAATTTACATCCAAAAGGAGCAGAAATTATTTCTATTGTAGGAAATCAAGACCATATCAACTATATGTGGAAAAGGGATGCTTGCCAATGGGCCAACAGTGCACCTATTTTATTTCCAATTGTAGGTGCAATTAAAAACGATACATGTCGTATTGATGGAAAAGAATATCATATGACTCAACATGGCTTTGCCCGTCATAATGAATTTGAAATTAAAAATCAAAGTCAAACAGAAGTAACATTCACACTTGTATCAAATGATGAAATTATTAAACAATATCCATTTTTATTTGAACTTAATGTGACTTATAAATTAGTAGATAATACATTAAGTTGTTCTATTAATGTAAAAAATAAAGACCATCAAACAATTTATTTCCAAGTTGGTGGACATCCTGCTTTTGCTTGCCCATTTATGGAAAACGAATCAAGTAATGATTATTACGTAGAATTTTCTGAATATGAAACACGCAATCAAAAAGTGATTGATGTAGCTAAAAGAGGAATGTCACATGTAGAATTACCATTCTTTGATCATGAAAAGAGATTCTTTGTAAGACAACAACTTTTTAATAATGATGCTATTGTTATTAAAGATTTTAAATCAGAAAATATTTCAATTAAATCATTAAATCATCAAAAATCAATTGTTTTCCATATGCAAGGATTTGATCATGTTGGTTTATGGACAGCAAAACATGTTGGTGGTTTACTTGCTATTGAACCATGGGTTGGACATGCTGATTATGTTGATTTTGATGGAGAATTTAAAGAAAAAGAAAGCTGTGTTGCTTTAGATACTGATAAAGAATTTAATGTTCAATTTGCTGTTGAAATCAATCAATAGTTGACAATTTTTTTAAATGATTTTTGTTAAAATCATTTTATGAAAGTAAAAATAATTGAATGTAGTCACGAACTGGATTTGCAAGATGAAATCAATGATTTTTTAGGAAGAGGAAAGCGAATTATTGACATGAAGTATCAAGTTGCAATGTGTTTTTCTTCTGAACTTGAATATTCTTTTAGTTGTTTTATTCTTTATGAAGATTAAAAAGTATAAAATGGAAAGAAATGGTTTAAACTCAATTATGGAGGTGAAATCATGGCTAAAGATGTAAAATGTTCAGTAACAACATGTGCTTATCATGATCAAAATGATTGCTGTAAAGCAAATGAAATTCGTGTTTCAAAATGTAATTGTAGTTCACCTTGTGAAGAACAAGAAACAGAATGTGGAACTTTTAAATTAAAATAGGAAATTTCCTATTTTAATTTTTTTTTACAAGTTTGATATGCTATAATATGGAGGGTGATTATATATGAAGAGATTTTTTGTTTTTTTGATACTACTTTTAACATTATCTGGTTGTCAAAACACACAAAATCAAGATACAGTTTCAAAAAAGTTATATAATCAATACCGCCAATATTATCAATTAGTAACATCATCTCATGATTTCCAAGCAGAATGTGAGGAATGTTCAATTCAATTGATTGTTAATAAAACAACAAATAAACAAATTCGTTATGATGTTATTATTAATAATCCTAAAATTGAAATGGATAATATTAAAGCAATTGCATATGTAGATAAAAAGAATAAAGATATACCAAGTATTGGTTTATTAGAAGAAAATTCTTTTTCTTTAAAACCGGATTATATAAATAAAGAAGAAGGATTTTATAAAGGAATAAATTTGTCTGGTTTAACGACACAAACAAAATTTAAAGTAAGAATTTATTTTACATATGAAAATAATGGAATAAAGAAAGAAAGGTATGTAATATTAAATGGCAATGCGTCTTGATAAGCTTTTAGCTCATTATGGTATTGGGACAAGAAAAGAAGTTAAAGCATATATAAGAAAAGGGTATGTTCAAGTTAATGGTCAAATCATCAAAAAAGATGATTTTAAAGTAGATTACGAAAAAGATCAAATTCTTTTTGATGAACAACCTGTAAATTATAAACCTTATGTTTATTTAATGCTTCATAAACCATCAGGCTATGTTTCTGCAACGAAAGATAATGTTCATCCAACCGTTCTTGATTTAATAAATGATTACAGTCAGTACGATCTTTTTCCAGTAGGAAGACTTGATCTTGATACAGAAGGATTGCTATTACTTACAAATGATGGTGATTTTGCACATAAGTTATTAGCACCAAGTCGACATCATTCTAAATTATATTATGCAAAAGTCGATGGTATTATGAATCAAGAAGATGTTCTTGAATTTGAAAAAGGAATGATGATTGATCATTATCAATGTCAAAGTTCACATTTAACGATTTTAAATACAAATGAAAATACATGTGAAGTTTTGATTGAAATTTTTGAGGGAAAATTCCACCAAGTGAAAAAGATGGTGGAAAAAGTTGGAAAGAAAGTAACTTATTTAAAAAGAATACAAATGAGAAATTTGAAATTAGATGAGAACTTAAAACTTGGTGAGTATCGTGAACTAAGTGAAGAAGAACTCAATGATTTAATGAATGATTTATAAGGAGGATTTTTTGTGAGATTAAGAAATAACCCAAAAGCTTATGATATTATGGAAGAAAATGCGGATTTTGTTATTTTGAATCCTGAATCTCATAAGGGAAAATATCACCAATTATTTAAAGAAAACAAACCTGTGTTTGTTGAAATTGGAATGGGGAAAGGTGATTTTATTTATCAAAATGCTTTAAAGCATCCAGAAAATAATTATATTGGAATTGAAAAATTTCCAAGTGTTTTAGCGGCAGCTATTAATAAAATAAATAAACAAGAAAAATTAGATAATTTAAAATTGATGCATTATGATGCATTAGAATTATTAAATGTTTTTGAAAATGGTGAAATCGATCACTTATTTTTAAACTTTAGTGATCCATGGCCTAAAAAAAGACATGCCAAAAGACGTTTAACATCACCTGATTTTTTAAATGTTTATCGTCAATTATTAAAAAAAGATGGTTTGATTGAATTTAAAACAGATAATAGAGGATTATTTGAATATTCTTTACAATCAGTTACAGAAAATCATTATCATCTTGATTATGTAAGCTTAGATCTACATAATTCTCCAGAAGCTGAAGATAATATTATGACAGAATATGAAAGAAAATTTTCAGTGAATGGACCTATTTATAAAATGATATTAAGTGATACAATGGGGAAGTAATATGGATAAATTTATTGAAATAAAAACAGTAGATGATTATAAAAAAGCAATTCAAAATAAATCAATTTTATTATTTACAGCGAATTGGTGTCCTGATTGTATGTTTATTAAACCTTTTATTGGTGAGATCGTAGACCAATATCAAGATTATACATTTTATAGTGTTAATCGTGATGAAATGCTTGAATTATGCCAAGAGTTGGATATTTTAGGTATTCCTTCTTTTGTTGCATTTGATCAAGGAAAAGAAATAGGACGTTTTGTAAGTAAGCTAAGAAAGACAAAAGAAGAAATTATTGATTTTATTGACTCATTATCATAAAGAAAGGAAGTCTAATTATGTTTAAAAATTTTTTTAAAAAAGCAAATGATGAAGATATCTTTGAAACTGTAGATCCCATCGTGGAACAAAGAAGAAATGAAAAGTTTTCAAAACCATTAATCTATGATGAAGAATTTAAAAAAGAACAAGAAGCAAATAAAAAGAAAGAAGAAACTTTAAAAAAAGAAAAAGTAAAAGAAGTTCCAAAGAAGCCTGTAAAACAAGCGGTTCCTAAAGTTGAAGAACCTGTTTCTAAAAAAGGATATGAAATGATTGATATTATTTCACCTATGTTTGGAATGAAAGAAGAAAAGGTTGAAACAGAAAGGGTAACTAAAAAGCCAACTGTAAAAAAATCAAAGAAAAAAGACAATTCACTTATTCAAGTAATTTCTCCATATTATGGAAACTTTGAAGAAAAAGAAGTTGAAGAAGAGAGTGAAGCTATTTTAACATCAGCACCAGAAGAAACGGTTGAAGAAGTACAAGAAGAAAAAGAACCTGAAAAAAAAGAAGAACTTTTGGAAGAAGAAAAGTTACCGACAGTAGAGGATAATCTTAGAAATATTGCGAATATCGTAAAAGAAGAACAAAACCAATTAAAAATCATTGAAGAAAGAACAGGTGAATTTAAGTTAGATTTTGGTGCAAATAAAGATGAAGAAAAAACAACATTGATTGATGAAATTGATGATAATATGTCTTTAGATGAATTAATGAGTTTATACGAAAAGAAATTTAAGGATTAGAACATGATTAAAGGGATAGGTGTAGACATTTGTGATTTAAGAAGATTAACATCTTTAGAGAGTCTAGCAAAAAAAATTCTTCATGAAGAAGAATTGAGAATCTTTTGTCAAAAGAAAAATGAAAAAGCAAAAAGAGAATTTTTAGGTGGGCGTTTTGCAGTGAAAGAAGCATATATTAAGGCATGTGGTTCTTTACCACTTAAAGAAATCTGTTGTTTAAATGATGAACAAGGGCGTCCTTATTTATTAAATCAAAAAGGGCATGTGTCTATTTCTCATGAAAATAATTATGCAGTTGCATTTATTGTGGTAGAAGAGTAATCTTCTACCATTTATGCATTTAAATAGACTATTTAGCGGTTTTACGATGAAAAATCAATTGAATTTAACTAAGATGTTTAAAAGGAGGAAAACAGATGTTAAATTCAATTTCATTAGTAGGGAGAATTGTAAAAACTGTTTATTATGTTCATGATAAAGCATATATTGATATTGAAGTTAAAATGCCATTTCCTTTAGAAATAGGTCATGAGACATGGGATGTTTTTTCAGTTCAGTTATGGAAAGGGTTAGAAACAATGATGGAAGATGTTGGGGAAATAGGACTATTTCTCGCTATTCGTGGTCGGCTTGTTGTAAGTGATGAGATACAAGAGAATTCTTTATTAAAGAGTACAATTATTTATGCTGAATTGATAGAAACATTAAATAAATATTTTTATAAATAAGTGTTTTCTTGTTTTGAAAGGCTTTACATTTTGTTTTACCGTAGATAGAATAGTAATGGTGATAAAAATGAAACTGGAAGAACTATTCACAGAGTTTTTAATGGATCCTTTCAAATTAATTGAATCAATTGTTCATGCTAAAGGATCTTCTGTTATTTTGTTTAAAAATAGAAAAAGTGAAATTATTTATGTAAATGAACAGTTTTACTATAAACATCCACAATTTAAAGATTGTAAGGAATCAGTTTTTGGAAAAACAGATTTTGATTTATTTCCAAACTCACAAGAACATGCGAAGCAAGCATTTATTGACGAACAAAATGTTATGATGACAGGACAAGCTATCAATGTCGTTGAAACAGAAGGTAAAACAGAGAAAGGTCATACCATTATTGCGCATACAAGAAAATATCCAGTACATAATAAAGATGGAAATGTCATAGGGGTTTTTGTGATTACGGAAGATATGACAAATGATGTTGTTGCTTTAAGAGAAAATCAAGAAAAAGCAAAAATTCTTAAGAAATTAAATGTTGAGCTTTCTCAGGAAAATGCGATGGATGCTTTAACACAACTTTATAATCGAAGATTTATACATGCAGAATTAGATACGCTTCATAAAGAATATATAAAAAATAATACGCCATTTTCTATTTTGATTTTGGACTTAGATAATTTTAAAAGTGTAAATGATAATTATGGACATCATATCGGTAATGAAGTCATTAAACATGTTGGAAATGTTTTATTGAATATAAAACATCAAAAATATCCAACGATGGAACCGTGTCGATATGGAGGAGATGAATTTTTAGTTATATTACCAGCATATCAAAAAGATGGTGCTGTTTCGATTGCAAGAGATATTAAAGATGCCTTTGATCATGTGGTTTTACATGCAGGTAATTATAATGATATTGTAAGATTAAGTATTGGTGTTGGTGGGATTCGGGACGAAGAAAGTGTACAAGATTTGTTGGATAAGTGCGACCAACGAATGTATATTTCTAAAAGAAATGGAAAAAATCGAATTACTTATTAGGATGATACAAAAACTATCATCCTTTTTACATTTGTTATATAATAAGTTCAAGGAAGTGATAGAATGTATAAACAAATTAAAGAGCTTGCAGCTAAATATCATCAAGATACGATTAAACAGCGACGAGATTTTCATCATTTTGCAGAAAGAGGCTGGCTTGAAATAAGAACAGCATGCCAAATTGCAACTACTTTAGAAGAACTTGGTTATGAAGTTTTAGTAGGGAAAGAAATTATGGATAAAGATGCACGTATGGGATTACCACCAGAAACAATTTTTAATCTTAACTATTTACGTGCAAAAAAAGAAGGAGCAAATCCAAAATATTTAGAAAAAGTTAAAAATGGTATGACAGCCGTTGCAGGTATTTTAAAAAAGGGCGATGGACCAGTTGTTGCCATTCGTTTTGATATTGATGCTTTAGGGCTGGTTGAAGATTCAACAGATGGACATTATCCTTTACAACAGGGCTTTTCTTCCTGTCACTTAGGTGCAATGCATGCTTGTGGTCATGATGGACATGCCTCTATTGGACTTACAACAGCACGTATTTTAATGGAATTGAAAGAACATTTACATGGAACATTAAAAATTATATTTCAACCGGCAGAAGAAGGTGTGCGTGGTGCAAAATCAATTTGCGAAAGTGGTTTTCTAGATGATGTTGATTATATTTATGCGGCCCATATTATGCCACGTGATAGCGATTATGATCTCTATTTTGGTATGAATGAATCATTTGCAACAACGAAGCTTGATGTCATATATCATGGTGTTTCAACCCATGCGGCTGAATCACCACAATTTGGTAAAAATGCGCTTTTATCTGCTGCAAACTGTATTATTAATTTACATTCCATTCCTCGAAATAGCGACGGTCAAACACGTGTTAACGTGGGGACGGTTCATGCGGGGACAGGAAGAAATGTTGTTCCTGATACGGCAAAGCTTGAAATAGAAGTTCGAGGAGTCACAAGTGAACTTAATCGTTATATGGAAATTTATGCAAGGGATATTATTAATGCTTGTGCTTTAATGCATGATACGGTTGTTGAAATTAAACAAATGGGAAAAGCCTTTGCTTTAAATTGTGATGAAGATTTTATGAATCAAATTCGAGAACTTTGTCAAAAAGAAATGACTGATTTAAAATTACCATCAGAAAATTTAAGTCCATTAGGAGGAAGTGATGATTTTTCATATATGATGGAATATGTTCAAGTTCACGGTGGAAAAGCAACCTATATGAAATTGTTGACAGATATTACCGCTTCACCTCATAATACTTCATTTGATTTCAATGAAGAAGTTCTTAATAAAGGGCCAAGAATTATGGCGTCTATTGCTTATACATTGTTAAAATAAAGGAGAATTATATGTTAGAATTTAAATACGATACACAATTATTAATTGAAGGAAAAAATTTAAATGAAGATGAAATCAGTGCTTACTTTACAGAACACTTTAAAGGAGATTGTTTGCTTGCGGTAGGCGATGATGAACTTATTAAAATTCATTTTCATACTAATGAACCTTGGAAGGTTCTAGAATACTGTTCAACCCTTGGTGAAATCTATGATATTGTTATAGAAGATATGGATCGTCAATCAAGAGGTCTAAAAGGATAAAAACTATTTTATATTAGATTAAAAAATGTTATAATTGCATAGCTGTTTATAAAATACATAAGTATTTCATAAAACGAAATTAAAGAAGAAAGAAATTGATAGAAATATCAAATAAACTTTCTTTTTTTATTGATGGGAGGAACTATGGTTAATATATTTGATACATTACCCGCAAAGTTTTTTAATATTTTTAATACGTCAGATCGTGTTGTTATTAGCGAGTGTATTGGTGTCCTTTATGACTATATTAAAGATGATGCTTCTTTTGCTTCGCTGAAAGAAAATCTTATTTATGAACTTACAAAATATTTTACCAATCATTTAATTGAACTCGAAGATGTTCAAATTCAATCACCACGCGATAGAGCCTTTTATGTTTATCGACGCTTAAAAGAGTGTGGATGGATCAGTGAAGAAGTGGGAGAAAATTATCAAGTTTATACAAGTTTTGAAGACTATGCGATTAGTATTATTGAAACTTTAATGAATTTAGATGAAGATCGTGATATTGAATATTCAAGTATGGTTTATAGTATTTATTCGCAGTTTAAAAACTTTGATATTGAAAATGGACATAAAATTATTGATGCTCAATACAGCATGACAAAAAATTTAATGACAAAATTAAAGAATCTAAATACGAACATTAAACGTTATATTAAGCGTTTAGTGAAAGATAATATGAAAAATGATTTAAATCAAATTCTAGATTCTTTATTAAGTGATTATCAGATGAAGATTGTTGATCGTGCATTTTATAATTTAACGACAAAAGATCATCCTTTAAAATATAGAAACAGTATTATTTCTCAAATTCAAAAAATAATAGATGATTCTCAAACTACAGAAACAATTATTGGTAATATGATGCTTTCTAAAGATATTTCTTATCAAGAAGCGAGTGATTTGTTTTATAGACAAACTTCGTATATTGTAGAAGCTTTTGAAAGTATTCTTGATTTAATTAATGAAATCAATAGAAAAAATGAAAAGTTTGTTGCTTCAGCGACGAATCGTATTATGTTTTTAATGAACGCTAAAGAAGATATTGGTGGAAAAATCAATGACATTATTAAAGAAGGACAAAACTGCCCAGAAGTCTTTGAAAATGTAACGACACTTTCAGTTAATAAATATTTAGATCAACATTCTCTTTATTTACCAAGAACCATTAAAAAAGTAAAGAATGTGGATTTAATCATTGATGAACCTTTAGATGAAAAAGCGCGTTTAGAGGCCATTGAAAAATTAAAGCATAATGAAAAATATACAAAAACAGCAATTGAAAAAACTGTTTTAGAACAATTAAATGAAAAAGAATTCCTTTTAGGGTCTAATTACTTCGAAAGTCAAAAAGATTTATCGATGTTTATTTTAACGTGGCTTTACGGCTTTAGCCAAAATGCCCGTTATCGAATTGAACCGCAAGATCAAATTATTACAAAAGAACATTATCAATTTAGAGAATTTACGATAAGGAGAGTTAAAGATGAATAAAAATGAATTGATGAAAAATCTGTCACAAGCGTATTTATTATTGTCTGAAAAAAAGAAAGATGAATTTTCACGTATTTTAAATCGTTTATTGGCAGTAAATTATTTATGTGGCGGTCGAAAAAGGGATCGAGAAGATTATTATTTTATAAGTGAAAATGAACAATTATTTAAAGATTTTCTAATGATGTTGGATTATGATTTTCACTTATACAAAGCAGACCGTGTCATCTCTATTCGTAACCTTAATAACTATAATCACTTAAATCTTAATCAAATGCAAACGATTGTTTTATTATTGCTTAGAAAACTCTATTTTCAAAAATCACAAGAGCTTCAAGATACGGAATTTATTCATATTACTTTAGGCGAACTTCATGGAGAAATAGAAGCAACAGGAATTTATAATGAACGTTTAAAGAAAACAGAGTTAAAAACGGTTTACCAATTTTTATCACGTTACAATATTTGTGAACGTATTGGGGATTTAAATGAGGATGATTCACGTCTTATTATTTACCCAACAATCAATTATATTTTACCTGTTCAAAAAATAGAAGAAATCAATCAACGTATCCAACAATTTAAGAAAGGAGATCAATATGAAAACACTAACGAAAGTGAAACTGATTAATTGGCATACTTTTTCAAATACTGAATTTGAAATTTATAAAAATGCTTTAATTACAGGAGAAAATGGTACAGGGAAATCAACGATTCTCGATGCAATCCAATATGTACTTACAGTAGGAAAGTGTAAATTCAATAAAGCGGCAAGTGATATAGGGAATCGTACACTTGAGTCTTATATTCGTTGTAAAACAGGGATTGAAGGACATGAATATGTAAGAAATGGGGATGTGACAACTTATATTGCTTTAGAATTTTTTGATGAAAAAACAAAGGATTATCAAATTATTGGAACTGTTATTGATTTACCATCTGGTGGACGTCTTAATCGTGATTTTTTTCAAATTCTCGACTGTCAAATAAATGATGTTGTTTTTATTGAAGAAAGAAAAGTTTTAACAAAGAAAGAATTTAAAAATGCACTGACTAATAATAAACAACAAGGATTTTTTAAAGATACTATTAAAGAGGGAGAAAGGCTTTTTGGAAATGCTTTAGGTGTAAAACCTAAATATTTTGATTTAGTAACAAGAGCACTTGCGTTTAAAGCCATTGATAATGTTTATCAATTCATTGTTGATTTTTTACTTAAAGAAGATTTTGTGGATATTCAAAATTTAAGAGATAGTATTAAACATTATAAAGTTCTTGAAGAAAAACTAAAAATATCTAAGAAAGAGTGTGATGCTTTGGAAGAAGTTGTAAAGCTTCACAACCGTTATTTAGAAAATGATTTCCAAATTGATATTCTTGATTGCACAAAAGAAAAACTCTATGAAAGAGAATTACGCTTTTTAATTGAAAATAGTCAAAAAAGATATCAAACAATTGAAGATCAATTAAAATTCATTCAACAAAAACTCAATCAACTTCATCAAGATGAAGAAAGTTATCAAGAAAAATATCATCAACTCGATCAATCATTAAGAGAAAATGATACCTATAATTTGAAAAATGATTTAAAGAAGGAATGTGATCGTCTAAAAAAAGAAAAAGAGGATAAACATAAAGAATACCTTGGATTATTAGATGAACTTCAACAAGAAGCCAAACTTTTAAAAGAATTACATATACAAAAAGCATTTATTAAAGCCATTGAAAATGAAGAATATCAAACAGAAACACTTTCTACATATTTGCGAAAAGTCGAACAAGAAATTAAGGAAAGAACAAACAAGGCTAATCAACAACTTTCTTCATTGCAATTAACGATTACTCAAAATGTCAACCAATATAATCAATATCAAGAAGAATATACTTCTTTGAAAGAAAATCAACTCTATTATCGTAAAGAAATCCAAGAATTGATTCATTTATTAAATGAACAACTTACAAAACACTTTGGAAAAGAAATCGAAGTAAAACCATTATGCGAATACATCGAAGTCAAAGATGAAAAATGGCGTAATGCTTTAGAAGGTTATTTAAATAGTCAAAGATTTGATTTAA
This sequence comes from Bacillota bacterium, assembly GCA_030540195.1. Lineage (GTDB taxonomy): Bacteria > Bacillota_I > Bacilli_A > Erysipelotrichales > Coprobacillaceae > Faecalibacillus. Next base: position 27,322 of record JAUNWT010000010.1, read on the forward strand.
TTATTGAACCAGAATATTTTGAATATGCTCTTCTTGTTTATGAAGAATATAAAAATAAAAGAGGAATCTATGGCGTAGGGATTGTGGATGTTGCCAAACTTGCTAAATATGAAGATGTTGCTTTAAAGGAAACTTTGGCAAATCAATTAGAATGTAAAAATACATATGCAAGATGGTATGTCAATATGTTACTTTCAAGAGTTCATTGTGTAGATGATGTCACACAACTAAGAAATTATCCAACAGCGATTACACCAACTTGTATGCTTTATAAAAACTATACAGCAAGAGCACTCAATCCTCGTATTTACAATAAACCTTATATTGGTTTAGGGGCTATCAAGATTCAATTAAAGACAATTGAACAACAATTAGAAGTTTTACAACAAGAAATTAAACAACAAAAATTAGAACTTGAAACATTAAAAAATACACAATCTTTATTAAAAAAATCAAATGCCGATAAAATACTTTATCGTATTGATCTTCTTGATAAATATCATAATCTTGAAAAAGAATATCAAGAAGTCAATGAGCGTTATCAAAAATTAGAACTTGATGATTCAATCATTTCTTTACAAGAAGAATGTGATACGGTAAAGAAACAACTTGATCAAACAAAAAAAGAAAAAGAAAATGCTTTAATGAAAAAAGGAAGTCTTGAAAATAATCTTGAAACATTTAAAGAACAGCTTGAACAAACTCAAGAAAGCTATGATGTTTTACATGAAAAAATCATTCAATTTGAAATGGATCATTTAGAACTTTCACAAAAAGCAGATCAACAAGTTATTGATTATTTAAAACGCTTTGTAAAAGATTTTAAAGCGATGAAAAATGAAATTGATTATCAAAAATCAGTTTCTCAAAAGAAAGCTCGTCAAGTAGAATCACAAATTGAAATGAAGATGAAAGACTATAATGATGAATATAATATAGGCTTTGAAAATTCTTTAAAAGATAATGAAAGTTATAAACAAAGATATCATCAATTAAAAGATATGGATATTGTATCTAAAGAAGAAAAAACAAGACAAGCAAAATTAAAATGTGAAGAATCATTTAAAACTTCTTTTATTTCGGGATTAAATGAAAAAATTGAAAATGCGAAGAAAGATATTCATGAATTAAATAAAGGATTAGCACAAAGAGATTTCAATGGAGAAACTTACGAATTCTGTGTTTCACCAACTTCAAGAGATGATTTTAAAGAGTACTATAAGATCATTCAATCTGGTAAAGAATATATGGCAAATAATCTTTTATCAGAAACATTAAATGAGAGTCAAAGAAGAATTATGGATGAGTTGTTTGTTAAACTTTCTTCAGTAGAAAATGATCAAGAAACAGAAAAGATGTTACTTGAATATACGGATTATCGTAATTATTTAGATTATGATATAAAAATAAAATATGATAGTGGTGATTTTGCTTATTTTTCAAAAGTCAATAAAGAAAAATCAGGTGGAGAAACGCAAACACCATTCTATGTAATTATGGCAGCAAGTTTTGAACAAGTTGTACGTAATCGAAATCAAAATGAAGGTTTTGGTTGTGTTGTTATTTTTGATGAAGCGTTTAATAACATGGATGAACAAAGAATACAAGAAATGATCAAGTTCTATAATGAACGTGAAATACAAACATTTATTGCAGTACCACCATCAAGAGCAAGTACAATTATTCCTTATGTCAATACAAGATTACTTGTTATTAAACAAAATCAACATTCCTTTGTCGAAGGCTTTAGAGATGAAGAGTTATAGAAAAGAAATTTTAGAATATTTTATAAAAAGTTATGAAAATAGTGCCTATGGAAATGGCTTATCATCAAGTCCAAGAAGGATCACTTTTAATCTTAATAAAAAGTATCCAAATTATGGTGGCAGTCGTTTTTATGAATTGACAGAGGAAATTGAAAAGGTTGTTTTTCAATTATACGAAGAGGGGTTTGTTGAATTTTCAAATAAGAGTATCTATGGTAAAAGAGTGCTTGAATTTGTTAATAATGAAGAAAATATAGAAAAGATTTATCATGAGTTACAAAGAAAATCTTTAAAAGAGAAAAAAGAGAAATATTTGTTGTATTTAGAAAAATATGATGATTCTTTCTTTACTGAATTTCAAAATGTTATAAAGAAAAAAGTTCAAAATAACAAGGGGTTATCACCTTATTTAAAAACAAACGATGTTGAAGATTTAGAAAATGTTATGAAAATACTGCAAGGAATGATAAATCAAGAAGAAGAGATTTCTTTTAGAAAGTTTTCTGAAAAAGTATTAGGGGATACCAAAAAATTAGAAAAATATAAAAATAAAATTTATCATATTATTAAAGATTTTTATGATGATTCGATTGAAAACGTAGATGATGCCTTTGAACTATTCTATATACGTAAAAATCCTGCGTATGTTTATTTAAAAGGAAATGCTATTTTCCAAATAAATAATCAAGTTATTGATTTAAATGAAATGAATCATTATTTTGTTTTACCAAGTATTTGTATCAAAGATTTGAAAATTAAGGATATTGAAGCAAAACAAGTAATGACTATTGAAAATTTAACATCTTTTCATGATGTGTCTTTAAAAGATACTTTCTCTGTTTTTACAAATGGATTTCATAATCATGCTATAGAAGAATTTTTAAAATGTCTTTATGATTTTTTAGGAGAAAGAGTTTCTTATCTTCATTTTGGTGATATTGATGCAGGTGGTTTCCATATTTATGAATCCTTAATAAAGAAAACGAAAATTCCATTTCAAACATATAAAATGAACGTTGATATGTTAAAGAAGTATAAAGCTTATACAAAACCTTTAACTGAAAATGATCGCAAGAGATTGCTTTTATTTGAAAAAAGGCACCAAGAAGTTATTGGCTATATGTTAAAACATAATGTAAAATTAGAACAAGAGATCATAGGAGAAGAAGACGATGAAAGAAAAAACACTTACACGTATTAGAAAATTTACAGAGGATCGTAATTGGGATCAATTTCATTCGCCTGCAAATCTTGCAAAATCGATTTCTATTGAAGCAAGTGAACTTTTAGAATGTTTTCAATGGGATGAAGAAAACTTTGATTTACAGCATGTTAAAGAAGAGTTGGCAGATGTCATTATTTATAGTCAAGATTTGTTAGATAAATTAAACTTGGATGTTGATGAAATTGTGGATATGAAAATGGCAATGAATGAAAAGAAATATCCTGTTGAAAAATGTAAAAGTAAATAAATATGTGACAAAGAAAAACGGATGAAATTCCGTTTTTTTTCGTTATAAAGAATGAATTTGCAAAAAAATTAATTTCAGTATATAATTTCACAGTCACTAAGGAGGAATTTTATAATGGGAGACGCTATCAAACTTATCGGGATAGTTATTGTTATCATTGGTTTTGCTTTAAAATTTGATACATTAGCTACCGTAGTTGTTGCAGGTATCGTTACTGGTTTAGTTGGCGGAATGTCTATTATGGATATTTTATCAACACTTGGATCTGCTTTCCTTACAAACCGTACTGCAACATTATTTATTTTAACATTACCAGTTATTGGTCTATGTGAACGTATGGGACTTCGCGATAAAGCCGTTGATTTTATCAGTGGTATCAAGAGTGCGACAACAGGTCGTTTATTATCTATTTGGCAAGTCATTCGTACAATTGCTTCAGCATTTTCATTACGTATTGGAGGACATCCACAATTTATCCGTCCTTTAATCAACCCAATGGCACAAGCATGTGCAATTGCTAAATATGGAGAAGTTGATGAAAAAACTGAAGATGAAATTAAAGGGATGGCTGCAGGAACAGAAAACTATGGGAATTTCTTTGCCCAAAACTGTTTTATGGGTTCATCAGGAACTTTATTAATTGTTTCGACTTTAAATGAAATCTTCAAATCACACAATATTGCTCAAGAAGTAACTGCTAATCAAATTGCTTTAAATTCAATTCCAATTGCTGTTATTTCAGTTATTGTGGGTATTGGTTATGCTTTATGGTATGATCGTAAATTAAAGAAACGTTTTAGTAAAAAGCAAGGAGGAGACAAATAGTATGTTAGAAATGGATTGGAATACAAGTACAATTTTAGCAGAAGTATTCTATTGTATTATCGGACTTATTTTTGCTTTTACTGGAGTCAGTGCTTTAAAAAATAAAGAAGTTGAAAAAAGAACAACTACAGCCATCTTTTGGTTTATTTTAGCTATTACATTCATTGCTGGACCTTATATTCCTACATGGATCACAGGAGCATGTATTATTGTTTTAGCTATCTTAACTGCTTTTGGTTTAGTACAACCAGCTGCAATGCATATTCCTACTGCTAAAGAAACAAGAGAAAATGCAGATAAATATGGTTATAAATCATTTATTCCACCAGTTGTTTTAGCTTTATCAGCAGTAGTTGTTGCAACATTCTTTACAGATTTAGGAGCAAACAATGCCATTGGTATCAGTGCTATTATTGGTTTAATTGTTGCTTACTTTATTTTCAAACCTAAATTTTCTTTACCATTTAAAGATGGCATTCGTTTAACAGATAACGTAGGAACAACAGGTATCTTACCACAAGTTTTAGCAGCTTTAGGTTCATTATTTACAGCTGCAGGAGTCGGTGCGGTTATTGCTGCAGGAGTCGGTGCTATTATTCCTGAAGGAAATCATCTTATTGCCGTCGCTGTTTATTGTATTGGTATGGCCTTATTTACAATGATCATGGGTAATGGTTTTGCTGCTTTTGCGGTTATTACAGTAGGTATTGGTTATCCATTCTTAATTGCTCAAGGGGCTAATCCAGTTATTGTTGGTGCTTTAGGGTTAACTGCAGGATATTGTGGTACTTTAATGACACCAATGGCTGCAAACTTTAATATTATGCCAGCGGCTTTATTGGAAACGAAGAGTAAATATGCTATAATAATTTCACAATTGCCAGTTGCGTTAATTATGTTAGCAATACATATCGTTTTAATGTATGTATTAGCTTTCTAGGAGGAAAAGAAATGAAATTATTATTAACTGCATTTGATCCTTTTGGAGGAGAAAAAATCAATCCAGCTTTAGAAGCTGTCAAACGTGTTCAAGATAAAATTGGTGATCTTGAAATCGTTAAATTAGAAGTACCAACTGTTTTCTATAAATCAATTGATACAGTTGCAAATGCTATTGAAAAAGAACATCCAGACGTTGTTTTATGTATTGGACAAGCTGGTGGAAGATTTGACTTAACACCAGAAAGAGTTGCTATCAATATTAATGATGCACGTATTCCTGATAATGAAGGAAATCAACCTTTAAGTGGTCCAATCTTTGAAGATGGAGAAAATGCCTATTTTTCATCTTTACCAATCAAAGCAATGGTTGCTGAAATTAGAAAAGCAGATATTCCTGCAAGTGTTTCCAATTCGGCAGGAACTTATGTATGTAACCATTTAATGTATGGTGTTCTTTATACAATTGCTAAAAAATACCCATCAATGCGTGGTGGATTTATGCATGTACCGTTTATTACAAGCCAAGTTGCTAATCGTCCAACAAATGCACCAAGTTTATCACTTGATACAATTGTTAAAGGAATTGAAGCTGCTTGTAAGGCAATTGCTGAAAATCCAGAAGATATTGTCGCTGTTGAAGGACATACACATTAGTTATCAAAAACTAGAGTTAGAAATAATTCTAGTTTTTTTATTTTGTCTAAAATATTTTGTTGAAATTTGTAATGTAATCTATTAAATTATTAATAGGGTTATTCTCATTCGAGAATAACGGAGGGCTTATGTTAGATTCATATCAAAGAAAAATAGATTATATGCGTATTTCCATTACAGATCGTTGTCACTTTGAATGTACTTATTGTAAAAGTGATCATCCACAAAAATTAAAACATCAAGATATTTTATCTTATGAACAATTATTGCTTATTGTTGATCAAGCTATCCAATTAGGAATCAATAAATTTAAAATTACAGGTGGCGAACCAACGCTAAGAAAAGATTATCTTTTCTTTATTAAAGAATTAAAAAAACGAAATGTTCAAGTCACTTTAACGACCAATGGTTCTTTATTTACTAAAAATGATTTAGATAGTTTAAAAATAATAGGGATAGATGGCATTAATTTTTCAATAGATACCCTTGATCCAAAAGAGTATTTTTTATTGACGCAACAAGATTGTTTAGAAACAGTTTTAGATAATCTGTTTTACGCCTATCAACTTAAAATTCCTGTAAAAATAAATTGTGTGATAGATGATACCTTTCATTTAAAACGTTTTGATAATCTATTGGAATTGATTAAAGATAAAAAAATTGCAGTACGTTTTATTGAACTCATGCCTTTAAATAAAGAACAACGAAATCAAAAAATAAGAGATGTTATAAATTATTTAAAAAAATATCCAATTCAAGAATGTTTAGATAAATTAGGAAATGGACCAGCCCATTATTATACAATAGAAGGTTATCAAGGCTATATAGGATTTATCGAAGCACTTCATCATAAGTTTTGTAGTCAATGCAATCGTCTTCGTTTAACAAGTATAGGAAAGATCAAACCATGTTTGTTTTATGAAGAAATGTATGATTTAAAGCCGTATCTTAATAATACAAACCAATTGCGTTTACATCTTGAAAAAGCAATCGAATTGAAACCAAAAGAGCATCATTTTGAAGAGGATGTTTCTTATACAAAAATGAATGAAATAGGGGGTTAATATGGATTTTACACACTTTGATGAAAATGGAAATGCTATTATGGTAGATGTGTCTTCAAAAGATACAACCCAAAGAACAGCTGTGGCTTATGGTGAAATTTATGTAGGTAAAGAAATTTTGCAAAAAATTGAAAACCATCAAATGAAAAAAGGTGATGTTCTTTCAGTAGCAAGAATTGCTGGAATTATGGCAGTAAAGAAAACCAGTGATATTATTCCTTTATGTCATCCTTTACTCTTAAGTAAGATTACGGTAGATTTTCATATCAATCATGAAAAAGAATTGATTGAAACTTGTTGTCAGGTTACCTGTTTAGGTAAAACAGGGGTTGAAATGGAGGCACTTCATGGGGTAAGTGCAACCTTGCTTACAATCTATGATATGTCGAAGGCTGTTAGTAAAGAAATGGAAATTAGAAATATTCATTTAATAAGTAAAAGTGGTGGAAAGAGTGGTGATTTTAAATGGCAGGACAAGTAAAAGCAATTTGTTTGAGCAAAAAAAAGGGTACAGCAAAAACACCTGTTGAAAAAATTGAAGTTATTGAAAATCATGGCTTTAAAAATGATGCCCATGCCGGTTCTTGGCATCGCCAAGTTTCTTTATTATCTTATGAAACAAGAGAGGAATTTAAACAAATGGGTTCTACTGTTGAAGATGGTGCCTTTGGCGAAAATTTACTTATTTCAGGAATTGATTTTAATGAAATTGAAATAGGGACCTGTCTTAAAATTGGTGATGTTATCCTTGAAATTACTCAACTTGGAAAAAGCTGCCATAATCATTGTGCTATTTATCATCAAGTTGGAAAATGTATCATGCCAACCAACGGCTTATTTTCACGTGTTTTAAAAGGGGGAGAGATTCAATTGAATGATTCAGTTGAAGTTTTAAAAGAAAAAGATAAACGTTTACGTGTGGCGATTTTAACACTTTCTGATAAAGGAAGTCAGGGATTGAGAGAAGATTTAAGTGGACCTTATATTCAAGAATATTTTAAAGAAAAAGGTTATTATGTAACTTCTTATGAAATCTTACCGGATGAACAAAAGCTAATTGAACAAGCGTTGATCAATTTAGCAGATCGTTGTCATAATGATTTAATTATTACGACGGGTGGAACAGGATTAAGCATGCGTGATGTCACACCAGAAGCAACGCTAAAAGTTGCAACAAGAAATGTACCAGGTATCAGTGAAGCGATTCGTTATGAGTCAATGAAATATACCAATCGTGCCATGCTTTCAAGAGGCGTATCTGTTTTAAGAAACCAAACGTTGATTATTAATTTGCCAGGAAGTTTAAAAGCTGTTAAAGAAAGTTTAGAAATTATTATTGATCCTTTAAAACATGGGTTAGAAATTTTAAAAGGAGAGGCACATGATTGTGCTCGCAAAGATGGTTGATTTATCTCCTTTATATATTTCTTTAAAAACAGCAATTATTACAATCATCATTACTTTCTTTTTAGGCTTATTTCTCGCAAAATGGACGTTGAATCGAAAACACGATTTAACGAAAATTATTTTAGATGGTATTTTTACCTTACCTCTTGTTTTACCACCAACAGTCATGGGATTTTTCTTATTAATGATCTTTGGTGTTAATCAACCTATTGGAAAACTTTTTATCCATATTTTTCATTATAAAATTGCCTTTAGCTTTTCAGCAACCGTTATTGCTGCTGTCGTGATTTCCTTCCCATTGATGTATCGTAGTGCCAAAGCGGCTATGGAACAAGTAGATCATGATTTAATTGATGCAGGAAGAACTTTAGGTATGTCAGAAAAAAGAATTTTCTTTACAGTCATTTTACCTGAAGCTATGCCTGGTATTATTAGTGGGGGTGTTTTATCCTTTGCGAGAGGTTTAGGGGAATTTGGCGCAACAGCAATGCTTGCAGGAAATATTGTTGGAAAAACAAGAACCTTGCCTTTAGCGGTTTATAGCGAAGTTATGTCAGGTAATTATGATAATGCAGGCGTTTATGTCTTTATTATCGTTGTTATTTGCTTGATAGCTGTGGTAGGTGTCAATATTTATCAATACTCTACCAAGAAAAAAAGGAGTTTCTAGATGAAATTAGAAGTCAAAATCTTTAAAAAACTAGCGGAATATGATTTAGATGTGTGTTTTGAAAGTCATGAAGATCGTCTTGGTTTAATGGGACCGAGTGGAAGTGGTAAAAGTATGGTTTTAAAATGTATTGCTGGCATTATGACTCCTGATTCAGGACGTATTGTTTTAGATGATGAAGTTTTATTTGATAGTGATTTAAAAATCAATGTGCCACCGCAAAAAAGAATGATTGGTTATATGTTTCAAAATTATGCTTTATTTAATCATATGAATGTTTATCAAAATATTGCAGCGCCATTAAAAGCTCATCATGAAGATAAACAAATGATTAAAGAAAAAGTTCAACAAATCATGAAAGATTTTCAAATAGATGATTTACAAAAAAGATATCCTCGTCAACTTTCGGGAGGACAAAAACAACGCGTTGCTTTAGCACGCTTACTTGTTTATGATACAAAACTTGTTTTATTAGATGAACCTTTTAGTGCTTTAGATGAATCATTAAAGGAAATGCTTCTCAATGAAACAAAGAAAAAATTAATTGAGTATCAAAAAAAATGCCTGTTTGTAACACATAGTCCAAAGGAAATGAAAATGATGTGTGACAATAAATTAAAAATAAAAAGAGGGAGATTGGAAAAATGAAAAAGTTATTAAGTTTAATGTGTAGTTTATTAATGATTGTTACTTTATGTGGTTGTTCATCAACTCAAGATCAACAAGAAGAAGTAACATTGACACTTGCTGCAGCTGCAAGTTTGGAAAATACGTTTGAAGATAAACTAATTCCAGAATTTGAAAAGGAAAATCCAAATATCAAAGTTCAAGGAGTTTATGATTCAAGTGGTAAATTACAAATTCAAATTGAACAAGGATTAAAAGCAGATGTTTTCTTTTCTGCAGCAACAAAACAAATGGATGCTCTTGTTGATGAAAAATATATCAATAAAAAAGATGTTGTTGACTTATTAGAAAATAAACTTGTTTTAATTACTGGTAAACAAACAACAACAGAAGTAAAAGATTTTGCGGATATTGCAAAAGCAGAAACAATTGCTATTGGTGATCCTGAAGTTGTACCTGCTGGTCAATATGCAAAAATGGCATTAACTCATTTAGGATTATATGATGCTTTAACTTCAAAATATAGTTTAGGAGGAAATGTCACAGAAGTATTAAACTGGGTTGCTTCTTCTTCAAGTGAAGTAGGTATTGTTTATTCAACAGATGCTAAAAGCAGTAAAGATGTAAAAGTTCTTGCAACATGTGAAAATAGTTTATTAGATGAACCTGTTATTTATCCAGTCGCAAAACTTGCTAAAACAAAACATAGTGATGAAACTGAAAAATTCATGAAATTTATTCAAAAGAAATCTTCTTTAAAACAATTTGAAAATTACGGATTTACTGTTAATAAATAACATGAAAGAAATCAAAACTGAAGATGCCATTGGCAGTGTACTCTGCCATGACATCACAGAAATTGTTAAAGACCAAAGAAAAGGCCCTCGTTTTAAGAAGGGCCATATTATTAAAGAAGAAGATATTGAAGTATTATTGAATTTAGGAAAAGAACATCTTTATGTTTTTGAAAAAGATGAAACAATGATGCATGAAAATGACGCAGCTGAAATATTATGCAATCTTTGCTTCAATGATTATATGGAAAAAAGTGGTATTAGTGAAGGAAAGATTGAACTTAAAAGTACGATCGATGGATTGTTTAAAGTAAATCGAGAAGAGCTTTTTAAAGTCAATTCTTTTGGACAAATGATGATTGCGACAAGACAAGGAAATGTACCTGTAAAAAAAGGAGATAAACTTGCCGGTATGCGTATTATTCCACTCGTTATTGAAAAAGAAAAAATGCAACAAATCCAAGAGAAAGTTCAAAAACCTATTTTAAAAATCATGCCTTATCAAATAAAAACAGCAGGAATTATTACTACAGGCTCTGAGGTTTATAAAGGGAGAATCAAAGACACCTTTACTCCAGTCATTGTAGAAAAATTAAAAGAGTATGGAGTAGAAGTTACTTACCATAGTTTATCATTAGATGACCATGAAATGACAACAAGCAAAATCAATGAAGCTTTAAAACAAGGGGTGGATCTTGTTTTATGTACAGGGGGTATGTCTGTTGATCCTGATGATAAAACACCACTTGCGATAAAAAATACAGGTGCCAAAATTGTAAGCTATGGTGCACCCGTTCTTCCTGGAGCAATGTTTTTATTAAGTTACAAAGGTGATGTGCCAATTGTAGGTTTACCAGGGTGTGTCATGTATTCCCGTCGAACAATTTTTGATGTTGTTTTACCAAGACTTCTTGCTAAAGATCCAATTACGAGTGATGAACTTGCTTCACTTGGTGAAGGCGGACTTTGTTTAAATTGTCCTGTTTGTACTTTTCCAAATTGTGGACTTTCGAAAGGATAAAAGATGACTTATAAAAATCCACAGAAATTTGATATGAAGATTCGTCTTTATAACCAAGAAAAAAGTTTTGGCAAAGGTGTCTATGAATTAATGAAAAAAACGCAGACTTTTGGTTCTTTATCAGGAGCTTACAAAGATATGAAAATGTCAAATTCGAAGGCTTGGAAAATCTTAAAGCGTGCGGAAGAAGATTTAGGGATGCCTCTTGTTGAACGTGTCAGTGGTGGTAAAGATGGTGGTGGCAGTAAACTTACTCAAGAAGGCGAATTATTATTAGAAAAATATGAAAAATTCATTCAAGAAATGAATACATATGCAAATAATCGTTTTAAGGAGATTTTTGAAGATGAATAAGCAGGAATATTTAATTATTACTTTTCATTCATTAGATGATGCAATGGATTTAGAGGCAAAACAAACATCTTCTATGAAGGGACGTTTGATACCTAAACCATCTGTTATTGAGGCTGGATGTGGCATGTGTTTTTCTTGTCAAAATAAAGAAATAGACAAGTGGAAGATTTTTCTTGAAGAAAATCAAATTCATTATGAAAAAATAGTAAAGGTTGTGTTTTAATTGAAAGAAAAGCTTTATTGTAAAAGTGGTGGATGTAGTGCTAAATTAGGAGCTAAAAAATTAAGTCATATTTTAGAAAAAATCGATAAATATCCTAATCCCAACTTACTGGTTGGTTTTGATAGTCATGATGATGCTTCTGTTTATCAAATAAATGAACATCAAGCGATTGTTTCAACTCTTGATTTCTTTCCACCGATGGTAGAAGATCCCTATTTATTTGGACAAATTGCAGCTACGAATGCTTTAAGTGATGTTTATGCCATGGGTGGAACACCTTTAACTGCTTTAAATATTGTTTGTTTTAACGATCAAGATGATTTAAATATTTTAGGAAAGATCATTGAAGGTGGAAATGATAAATTAAAAGAAGCAAAAGTTGTTTTGTCAGGAGGACATTCAATCAAAGATGAATCAACAAAATATGGTTTAAGTGTAACTGGAATCGTAGATCCAAGTAAAATGATTCAAAACAATGGGGTACAAATTGGTGATACGTTAATTCTTACTAAAAAATTAGGAGTAGGATTAACATTAAATGCTTACCGTTTAAATGATGCACGTCAAGAAATACTTGAGGAAGTTTTTAAGAGTATGACGACACTTAATAAATATGCTTTTGATGTTTTAAATAAGTATACAATCCATGCTTTAACGGATGTGACAGGGTTTGGGCTACTTGTTCATTTAGATGAAATGCTTGACAAGAAAGCGACTGCGCTTTTAGATAAAGAAAGTATTCCTTATTTTAAGGATTGTCCTTATTATGTTGATGAATTCTATTTAAGTGGAGGAGCACAACATAATCGAAATGCGATGAAAAATAAAGTTTGTTTTGATGAAGAAAACTTTGTTTTAGAAGAAATTCTTTATGATCCACAAACGAGTGGAGGACTTCTTGCCAGCGTTGCAAGTGATGATTTAGAAAATATTTTAAATGATTTTAAACAAGCAGGGCTTGCTTGTTATGTAATTGGGAAAATTATTGACAAAGATCAATTTGATATTTATGTACGTTAGGAGATTATTATGGAAATTTTAGATGCTCGAGGACTTGAATGTCCTCTACCAGTTGTGAAAACAAAAGAATTATTAAAAGAAATTGATAAAATAAAAGTACTTGTTGATAATGAAATTGCGATTGAAAACTTGACAAAATTTGCCGGAGTAAGACATTATCAAATCGTTACAGGTGATGATGGAGATGACTTTTATGCCATTATTGCTAAAGAAGGCATTGATGAAGAATTAGATTTTAATGAAAAAAGTGGTGATGTCGTTGTTGTTTCAAGTAAAACAATGGGAAGTAACGAAGAACTTGGGGCTATTTTAATGAAATCATTTATCTTTGCACTTACAAAACAAGATCAATTACCTAAAGAAATGATTTTCTATAATGAAGGTGTTTTCCTTACTACAAGTGAAGGAGATATTTTAAATGATTTAAAATATCTTGAAAGTCAAGGGGTTGATATTGTAAGTTGTGGAACTTGTTTGGATTTCTTTAAACGTAAAGAGTTATTACAAGTAGGGACTGTCACAAATATGTATGATATCGTTGAAAGGATGGAAAAGGCTGAAAAAGTCATTAAGCCATAAGAAAAATGAAAGATTTGGTTATTGTAAGAGGTGGTGGCGATATTGCTACAGGAACCATTTATAAGCTATATAAATGTGGCTTTAAAGTCTTGATTTTAGAAATTGAAAAGCCAAGTGCCATTCGAAGAAATGTTGCTTTTTGTGAAGCTATTTATGATACACAAAAACAAGTAGAAGATGTGACTTGTTATCTAGCCCATGACTATGATGAAGCGAAAAAATTTTTAATGGAAAATAAGGTGACCTTATTGATAGATCCTAAAGCTCAAGCAATCAATTATTTCAAACCAGAGGTTGTTGTTGATGCTATTCTTGCTAAAAAAAATTTAGGAACAACAAAAGAAATGGCACCAATTACGATTGCTTTAGGTCCAGGATTTGTTGCGGGTAAAGACGTCGATGTTGTTATTGAAACAATGCGAGGACATAAACTTGGAAGAACGATATATCAAGGGGCTGCTTTAAAAAACACGGGTGTACCAGGAATTATTAAAGGCTATGGGAAAGAACGTGTGATTCATTCTCCAGTTGCAGGAACTGTAAAACATGTAAGACATTTAACGGATATTGTTAAAAAAGGTGAAGTGATTGCTTATGTTGATCAAACACCTATTTATGCGACAATGGATGGATTACTTCGTGGCTTGATTAAAGAAGGTTTTGTGGTTACTCAAGGTTTTAAAATGGCAGATATTGATCCACGTGAAGATGAATATGAAAATTGTTTTACTATTTCTGATAAAGCACGTTGTATCGCTGGTGGTGTCATAGAAGCTATCTTTTATTTAAGAGGACATAGAAATGATTTATCTTGATCAAGCAGCAACAAGTTTTCCTAAAATTAAAGAAGTTCAAGATGCAGTAATAGATTGTATGAATCATTGTACCAATGCGAATCGTTCAACCAGTACAACGAGTTTAAATGCAAGTCGATTGATTTATCAAACACGCAAACTTATTAAAGAATATTTTCATGTACCTCCAGATGGATGTGTAGTTTTAAATAGTGGAAACACAGAAAGTCTCAATACATGTATTAAAGGTATTCTTAAAAAAGGAGATCATGTCATTACGACCTATGCTGAACATAACAGTGTTTTAAGACCGCTTTATCAATTAGAAAAAGCAAATATCATTACATTATCGATTACTTCACCTACAGTAGAGGATATTAAAAAACATCTTCAAAATAAGACAAAATTAATTATTGTAACACATAGTTCAAATGTGACGGGTGAAATTTATCCAATTGCTGAAATTGGAAAACTTGCACATGAACACGATATTTTAATGATGAGTGATGTCGCACAAAGTGCGGGACATCTTTCAATTGATATGGAAAAGATGAATTTAGATATTTTATGTTTTAGTGGTCATAAAGGTTTGCTTGGAAATAGTGGGATTGGCGGTTTTTGTCTTAGCTACCCTATAGAAATGGAACCTTTAATAAGCGGTGGAACCGGAATGGATTCGTTTAATCATTTTCAAAGCGATTACTATCCAGAACATGTTGAAGCAGGAACACGTAATATGACAGGAATTGCGTCTTTAAAGGCAGGGGTTTCTTATTTAATGAAATATCAAGATGAAAAAATAGCGTATGCAAATGAGCTTGTTGAACTTCTATATAATGGTTTAAAAAATATTCCTCAGGTTATTTTGTATGGTACTTTCAAAGAGAGAACACCGATTCTTGCCTTTAATATAAAAGGAATGGATAGTTTTCAAGTGGCGGAGCTTTTAAATACTGAATATGATATTGCGATTCGTTGCGGGACGCATTGTACACCCTTGATGCATCAACATCTCAATACAGTAGAAAGTGGGCTTGTAAGAGTATCGCCTTCATTTATGAATACAAAAGAAGAAATACAATTTTTCATTAAAGCAATTCAAGAAATTAGTGAGGATAATTTATGATAATTAGTGTTATTGGTTCAGGTGGAAAGACAACAAAAATAAAACAGTTAAAAGATCAATATTTAAAAGAGGGTAAGAGTGTTTTAATGACAACTTCTACCCATATGAAAATTGAAGAAAATACATTAGTCAATCCAAGTTATGAAGAAATTATAAATGAAATTAAAAAGCATGGGTTTGTACATGCTGGTAGCAGAGCCAAAAATCAAAAAATTAAAGCTTTAGATGATGACTTATTAAAAAGATTAAAAAAAGAAATAGATGTGATTTTAATTGAAGCGGATGGGTCTCATGGATTGCCTTTAAAGTATCCTAGAGATCATGAACCTGCGGTAGATAAAGACAGTGATGAAATTATTTTAATTACTTCTTTAAAGGGACTTGGAAAACCTGTTCAAGATGTTGTCCATGGGTATCAAGAAATGAAAGTTGATGAAAATCAAATAGTAGATTGTCTTTTTGTTCAACAACTTATTAATATCTATTTAGAAAAAATAAAAAAATATAATATTCCCATTAAAATTCAAGTAAACGGGGCAAGTACGCTTTATGAAAAAGCATTGGCTTCGTTATTGGAAAATCAAAAAGAAGTAACACTTATCAATGAAGAATGGTTTTTACCACAACCAAAACTTGTTATTTTGGGTGCAGGACATGTGAGCCAATATGTAAGTAAACTTGCTTCTATGTTAGATTTCTATACAATTGTTATTGATGAAAGAAAAGAATTTGCATGTAAAGAATTATTTCCAAAAGCCAATGAAATTCATTGTGTTTCTTTTGATAAAGCGGACTTTTATTTTCCTAAGGAAACAAATACATGTTATGTTATTGTCACAAGAGGGCATAAAGATGACCGCTTGTGTTTAAAAAAGACACTTTCTCTACAAAGTCTTTATGTAGGAATGATAGGAAGTAAAAAGAAAGTTAAACAAACCTATGATGCTTTATTAGAAGAAGGCTATCAACAAGATGCACTTGATAAAGTCCATGCACCTATTGGACTTCCTATAAAAGCGGTAACTCCTGCAGAAATTGCTGTGAGTATCATGTCTGAAATTATAGCTATAAAAAATGAGCATCAATACTCAAGTATGACAAGTGACTTATTAGAAGTTCAAGGTGATGGTGTTTTATGTATTATTACTGATAAAAAAGGATCAACACCACGTACTGTAGGTAGTATGATGTTTGTAAGTGAAAAAGGACTTGTTGGTTCAATTGGCGGAGGAAGAGAAGAATATCAAGCTATTTTAGATGCCAAGGATTGCCAAAAGGTAATGATGAAGCATTATGAATTAAATAATAATGAAAGTGCCAATTTAGGAATGATTTGTGGAGGAAGTAATGATGTTTTATTTCTCCCTATTAAGCAGCATTAGCTGCTTTTTTTATGTCAATAAATCTATTTTTTTGTAGTATCTGTTAACGTTCAGCGAAAATGTCACCAAAAATGAAGAAGGGTTCTATTAGTGTG
>JAUNWT010000011.1 GCA_030540195.1 Bacillota bacterium
ACATCAAGCAACGCAAATTAACATTCATGCAACGCCCAATATTACAAGGATTCATCGAGTCCTCTACAAAATCGGAATTTGCACTTCCTCACTCGTCTTCTTTTTTATTGTTTCTACTAATATTCGAGCTTAACGATAAAATTCCAGAGCATAAAAATAATATCCACATTATAATATTTTCTTGATTTATCGCACTATAAATCAAGCATATTATGCTTAATATAATCTGTACAATTTAACAAATCACTCCTATTTTTTTTGTCTTTTTATCCATCATTGTCTTCTCCATAAATTCCGATTTGTATAACAGTAGTCTAACACATGTTGATAAAATATACTATATACAAACTAATGTCCGTGATTTGCTTTCCATAAAAAGTTCCTTTCAAAAAATAAAATTATATTTTCTATATTGAGGTGTTGAAAAAACGGTTCATAGACATTATCTAAGGTGTGTACTCATTGCCTTAAATGTACAGCTACATGATGCGCAGACGTAAAAATATTTATAGGCGCAAGAACAAAAATAGATGATTTTGAAATAGCCTGAATATTTCATATATTGTCAGAAAGTAGGTACCTATGAGTACAACAGCAGTTGAAAAAGGATTACAGTTTGAAAAAGCTATAGTAGACATGCTAAAAGCTGGATACGATTTGTGGACAAATCAAGATATCGAAGGTTATCTTGAAGTTGGCAAAAGCGACGCTGAACGTGGAGATTATTTTTTACGTGTAGTTGGCGATTCTATGGTTGGATCACATATTTATGAAGATGATCTTGTTTTTGTTCAACAATGTAACAGTGTTAATTCTGGAGATATAGCCATTGTAATGATTGATGAGGAAGTAACAATAAAAAAAGTGTATTTTAAAAATGATAATTTGATTTTAGTTGCAAGTAATTTTAAATACGAGGACAGATACTTTGATCAAGAAGAAATCGAAAGACAAAATATACAAATAATAGGAAAAGTATTATTCGTAAGACGAGATTTTTTAATGCCACAAAATAATTAAATAAAATAACAAGAAAAAATCTATAGAAATATATTTTCTATACAATATTTAAGTCAAGACTATAATAATTTTTATTTACTGTTACAATTAAAATAAATGAGGTGAATTTTTTAATATGGAAGCAACATTATACTTCAAAGATATCCGTAGTAAAGATCAAAACAACTACCCTTCTAAAATTTACAAGGTAGAATATTCGAGAATGCTTATTGAAATTTTAGACACCGAACACATTAATGGAAGACCACGCTATTTCAGTAGTCCACGTTTAAGAGATGAGTTTATCAATAATATGAAAGATTATATCTTGCGTATTATTTCTGAAGAACTTTCTAAAATTCAATCTTATTGGAAGAAAAATCAACCTGATTTTTACCAAATGAAAAAGTGACTATAAAAATGCAGTCACTTTTTTAATACTATGCAATTATTTTAGAAAATACAATTAAACTATCCAAAAGATTCAAACATTCATAAAGTTTATCCAATTCTTCGTCACAAAAAACTAGTGCTCCTATTTGATTATATAAAATCTTCGATATATTTTCTGGACAGTCATCACTTTGATGCACCAATTGCAATGTAACTGTTGCAGACTCCAGTTGGTTCTTTATCCCCTTTTTTAATACTTCTATTGTATCTGTCATTTCTTCTCTATCTTTCATAGTCTATTCCTCCTACAAGAACAAAATAACATATACTGACAAATATTATAAAAAATGGAACAAATTATTCTTTAATTTTAATATTTTCTCTATTATTTTTTCTATTAGCTGAATATATTAATTCATTCAGGATTCTTTTATTGATCAAACATAGTTTGAGTAATTTGTTTAGCTTTATTAAGATATTTGAATGGTACGTAAAACTTATATTTACGAAAAACTTGGAACCAATAAATAAAATTCATTATTTTTCTTCAAAAGTTGCATATTTAAAAACTTTTTTAAAATATACGCTATTTTTTGAAGAACTATTCATCAGTAAAATATATTTTTCTTGAAGTATCAGCATATCAAAAGGTATTGAATCATCATGGAAAGTATAGACAATTTTGTCTATTTTTTTTAAAGATGCTTTGGCAGACATTTTTTCCCCATCTACTACATAATAATAATATAGTAAGTTATTATATAAGGAGATTTTATCGAATCTTTCATCTTGAAATGTCCCTTCTAAGCTTATATCATTAACTTTTTTGTCCACTTGATTTTGTTTTATAGAAAAACAAGTAAAATATCCAGAAATAAAACTAGAAACAATTATAACTATACATATTAATTTCGATTTCATACTAATTTCCTCCTTTTATTATATTATATTACATCAACTGTAATTCAGTCTATTAAAACACACGTTTAACCATTCTATCCAATGCGCTAATCTTTTCAATGTTATTATTTTAAATAAATATATATTTTCAACCAAATATTCAAATATTTATGATATACTTATTATAAAGATAGCAGGAGGAATTATTCTTTTATTAAGTATTGGTGAAGGAGGACAATTTATGAAACTTAATAAAATAATTATTTCTTTAATCCTTATGCTTTCTTTCTGCTTTCCATATGGAAATGTTTCTGCTCTAGAAAATGAATATATTTATACTCCAACAAAAGAAGAATTTGAAAAAGAACAAGAAAAACAAATTGAGTTAATGAAAGCAACTTTTGGTAGCACTAGGGAATCTTATGCATATGATTACAGAAAAATAGGAAATCCAAAATTATCTTCATTTTCTGCATATAAAGATGCTTATGATCAACCTCCTGGAGGATCAATTTTTCCAAACGAACGTAGTGGCTTTTATTGGTCAGATGATGATAGAAGCCCAGGCTCATTTTCTCTAGGAATAGCAATAGGTGGTCAAACCTTGTCTGTAAGTGCTGCTTATGCACCTGGTGCAACGAAAAATAGTGGTGGTGCTATTATTAGCATTAATTCTAATCAAGTAGGAAAAGCCGTAAAACTTAAAGTTGCAAGAAACTATTTAGTGCAAAGATATGATGTTTACAGAAAACCACAATATAGTGGAACTTGGACTTATCTTCGTTCATATGGAGTAGCAACAAAATATCAAGCAAAATATAAAATATCTTAGCTTTAAACTTATAATATTTCCTACTACTATCAATCAAAAATGGATTATTTCTTTAATCTAATAATTATAGAATAATTTGAAATAGTCCTTAATAATATTTTTAAAAAGAGAACGATTAGATATATAAATTGTTCTCTTTTTATCAAACAAATCATAAAACATACCATTAAAAATAAGCATATTACTAAAAAAAATAACATTCATTTATGCATGTTATATATAAAGGATTGTTTGGAGCTATTGACATATTTTTTACATAATATATTTACTCTTTTTATTATGAGTATTTTTCTCATAGATGAAGTCTATCACATTTAATACATCTATGAAAACTCCATATTTAGTATTCTATAGATAATATCAAACCTTAGTAATATAAATTAATAAATGAAGGAAAACTTTATTTAAATAATACCTTATATCCAACAATTACACCATTTTCCTGATACGGTTCTACATAACCGCTTAAATCAATATTGCTACTACTCAAAACTTGATTCATGTAGTTGTTTGCTGCTTGACTGCAAGAAGATAAATCATAATTGTAATCTCTTATATAAAATATCTTTGGTTCAACATTTATTGTTTTAGGTGTTTCTTTAGTGACTAATTTATTCTTCTGTTCTTGATTCTTTTTAACTGGTGAATCTTCTTTATTTCTAACAGCAGTATTATCTTCGTTTTGAGATACTGTTCTGATGTGAACTATTAAAATAGATACGGCAACATTGCCGTGTTGATCTTTTAATTGATATTCGACTTCATAATCACCATCTTTATTTGTATCAACATTATTTTTTAGTACAACATTATCAGCTGATAACTGATCATAATTATCCTCTGCTTTTCTAATATAATCTTTTGGATTAAACTGTTCCCCATTATTAAGAGTAATTTCACTTTGTGTCAATTCAATTGTTGGTTTCGTTGTATCAACAACACTAACTATTAATGTTCTTTCTTTTGTTTTAACACCGTTCGTTACTGAATAAACAAATTTATAATCCTTTATCTTATCTAGCTTTTGATTCAAAGGAATTGTCAGTTGATGTGATTTGTCGTAATACTTTACATAATCCATAAAATGAATATCTTCACCATATTCAACAGTTATTCTATCTGTTGTTAATTCTAGAGGAATAGGCTCAATATACTTATCAATTAACTCTTTGTTCATTAAATAAACAACACTTGCAATAAAAGAAAATACCATTGTAAAAATGATTAAAGAAATTCTCTTAGTACGTTTCTTTTTTACCTCTTCTTTTGCATCTTCAAAAACACTTTGCTGATCCATAAGACTATATCTGATTTTTTCCATGGACTCAGCACTAATTTCAGGGTCACATAATGCATTTGGGTTTAATCCATATTCCATGGCCAAAGAAATTTCTCGCATCTGCTCCCAGTTAAAATTAGAATCTTTCATTTTAGAAATATCAAGTCCTTTTTCATCAGCCAAACGGAGCTGTGTCTTCTGTCTTGAATCATAGGCATATGTTTCAAATAATTTATCTAATGTTTTTGACATCTAAACCATCTTTTCTTCAACTACACGATTGCTTGTTTTTGCTATCAATTTCAAATATTCCGTATCATCCAAATGTAAAATATAATCAAGAACATCTTCCTCATCCACTTTTGTTTTTGCTATTAGTTCCTGCTGTAATACCTTATCTTCTGATTTTAATATCTCATAAAGTTCATTTAATTTTTTCAATATTTCAGAATTATCGTTTGATTTTTTAACAAGTTCAATATTGCTTAGCTTTATCAAATTATTATCAAAATATTCAGCAGCGTTTGTATGATCAAACAAACAGGCAACAAATGTAGAATCTCTAATAAAAGATAGATTGCTAAACTTTGATCCAGCAAAGGATACATGTATAAAATTTCCTTTAAGAGAAACTTTTTCAAAGATACAGTCATCAAACGATGTTTTATCAACATCATCAAAATGAAGAGCATCGTTTAAAAAAGTACACTCTTTAAAGTCTGTTGTAGCATTCAATTTTACATTATCACTTACAGAACAATCTACAAAATGGCATTTATAAAAAAGCTTATTATTTAAAAAATCTTGTGACAATTCCTGACTGCTATAGATTTCATTTTTTATAATTTGTCTTTCATTTTCTTCTTTCATTTCCTGATCATCTACCTTTTTTTCTTCCAACACGGCAACATTGCCATGTTGAACTTCAAGCATTTCTTCTTGAATTAAAATATCTTCAAATCTGTTTTGTTTTTCTACCAGCTCATTTAAATTAACTTTGCTACCAATTACTGAGACATCCTGCATATTATTTTCCATAAAATCAACTGTCTCAATTCCTTTACAGTTAATAAAATAACTGTTTGCCAGTATTGAATTTACAATTACTGAATTATTAAACCTGCAGTTATAAAAGACAGCATTTTTAAAATTACATTTGGAAATTTTAACATTGTCAAATATACAGTTATGAAAGACTATTCTTTCTTTAATATCTAAACTTGACAGACTTGTTGCTTCAATCTTACAGTTTCTTAAAAACAGTTCTTTCTTTTTTCCAAGCATTGTATATTTAATTAATTTATTTTCAAAACATGTATTCTGATAAATATATTTTTCATCAATTTTTTCCAGATGATTTTCATCTACTAAAAAAGGGACTGAAAAATCAATCCCCTTTGAAATAAGATAAGTTTTTATTTTACTGTTCATTCATATTTTCCCTCATTTCTATTTCTTTTTTAATATCAAAATATTTTGGTTCTTTTTTAGGAATGTCCCTTACGTTGTATTTTTTTAAATTCTTATAATAGTTATATTTATTAAAAGGCAATACGTTAGTAATTAAGGATTTTCCTCTATCTCCCATAATCAGTACTTCTCCAAGCTTAAAGTTTTTCAGACGATCAACTGTAACAACTCTTTCTTCTTTAGCTTTAGATGTCTTCTTAGTTCCCAATGTTTTTGAAATTTCCTCTAAAGTCTGATAATCTTTTGAAAGCAAATAAACAAGATTGGTTGCATTAGATCGTATTGTCTGTGCTTCATTTTTTCCATAGGCAGATTCAAGTTGATCAAATCCCTGAACAACCATGTTCATCCTTACACCTCTTGAACGTCCAGCAGTAAGAATATTTGTAATTTCCTGAAACTTAGGAAACTGTCCCATTTCATCGAACAATATGTTAAAAGGATGTTTCAATCTCAAATTTGAGTTCTTTCTGGTTTCTTTAACAAGACATTGCCAAAGCTGTTTAATAAACAAAGTAACCAAAGGATAATACGTCTGCTTTTCATCATGTACTTTCAAAAAAATCATTGTTTTATAGGAATCAATATTTTCCAAATCAATTGTGTTATTAGAAAGAATTTTTTTAATTGCATCATTTGTTACGATGGATGTAAGATGTTTCGTTAAAACATTACGTGATGATTTTCTTGTCTGTTCAGCGCTGTCTACGTACGAAGACAATCGCTCTTTTGAAATATCAAAATTTGTTTTATAGTTTTTTAAATAATACTGAAGAAAAGTAATTTCTGATCGCGTTGTTTTTCTTTTAACTTCATCACCATCCAACATTAACTTATTGATCGCTGGTATATTAACAACGTTTATATTGCCTGTTTCACATAGCAAATGAACATAACCTTCCAGAATTCTCCCTGCTTCCTGATTCCAAAACTCCTGATCCTGTCCCTGTTTCTTTCCTTCTGTTATTGCCTGTACTACATCACGAAGATACTCCTGCGCTTGTGAAAAATCAGCATCAGTCAAAAATGAGTTGTTTTCTTCATTATAAATATAATCATCTGCTTCATTTCTACCTATAAACTCTTTACCATCAAACACGGCAACATTGCCATGTAATATTTCAAACTCTTCTTTTCCCTTTTCAAGCTTATTTTTCAAATAATTTTCCTGCTCATTTTTAGTCTTAAGTTGTTTCATATATTCGTGAGATCCCAAGTACAAAGGATTCCAGCAGTCACTGTTTTGTGGTTCGATAAAATCAAGAAAATAAACTCTGTATCCTTTACTTTTAAAAAGTTCTGCTGTTGCCTGACTTAATTCACCCTTGATATCAACACATAATCCTGATTCTCCTGTCATAGCAAGTAGACATAACATTGGAAGTATAAAGCTGAAAGATTTACCTGAACCAGTTGTACCAATAATCAGAGTATGATGATCCGCATTATCAACATACACGTAATTTTTCCCTGTAACAAAAAAAATACCAAATCCTAAATTTTGTTTAGAAAGTGGTATTTTTAAAAACTCAAGTTTATGTTCTTTTGTCCATATATTGATCTGAGTTCTTATATCATTGGTCAAAAACAGTTGTCTGTTTTCAACTATTTCTGCATTTTGATTGAAAATGATTTTATTAAAGTTTTCTTTAAAGTAATTAACATTTACAAGTTTAGAATAATTTCGGTTATCTTTTCCTAGGGTTTCAAGATTGTTTAAAATTAACATTATTGCAGGTATCGTCCCAAAAGAAATGCAGCCTAATAATAAATAGAAGTTATCAAAAGCATATAAAGGATTAAATGTTATACCCGTATTTGAAAGATTATAGGTAATCTGCATTGCTGCAAATACTGAAAAAACGAAACCTGTTACAAAGACATATTTTATTCTGTTATCTATTTTAATCACCTCTTTATATATAGCAAAACTGACGTAAAAATGACTACGCCAGTTTATTTTAATGTTTTATTGATATCAGGGACTGTTAACAGAAAATCTAATACGAGATTATCTATTGTACCACCTGAAATGTCTCCACTGTGTTTTTTTGTCTGATTACTAGTATAAGTTATTATCAGTTCATAACTGCATCCATCCTCTACTGGGTTTTCTATTGCATAGCTCCATGGTTTGAACTGAAACAGTAAATCCTCATAAAACTCTTTGACTTTTATCACGTCTATGCAAGATTCAAATTTATTAATTGTCTTTTTGCTGTTTACAGGATAGGAACAATACTTAATTTTGCCATTTGAATATATATCATAAACCCACTGGTTTTCTTCTTTAGAATCTGCACAACAGAAATTTTTCCAAAATTTAAAACGTACTTTTTTGATTTCATCACATTTAAGATTATCAACATGCCAATCATAATGACAATCCTTACAAAATCTGTTTGATTGCATATATCCAAATACTTGTTCGCATCCACCCAATTTAACTTTTCCCTGCTCGCTTAATTCAAATAACTCTGATGATGAATAACCATACACAATAGGAATAATATTTTTAGACTTACATTTAGGGCAGATTATCTTCATAATTGATTCTCCTTATCATCAAAAAAATTTTTTGATAAATGATACCAACGATATATATAGGAATCATTAAGAAGTGTTTCATCTGCCTCTACCAATTGAACAAATAGGCTTGTCAATCCATCATAAACTTTAAAATCACCTGATTCATACAACTTCCAGTTAAGTTGCTTCAATGTCCAATTGCTTTTAATCGAATTGTGAAGCATTGAAGTTGTCGTCCAGTTTTCTTTATCATCACTGCCACCTAAAGCAATTGGAAATATATGATCAAGTGTTGGCACTAGTTCCCAATAAGCGTTATGACAATTTTCCATTTTCCAATGCGAATGATATGGAAACACATCAGGCATATAGTAAGATAGTACCTTCAGTAATCCTGGATTTACCAGTTTCTGACCACTATAACGATCAATAAATCCATCTTTAACAAACTGCTCCATTTTTTCTTTATCTGTATACTTTCGAATTTTTACTATTGGTTTTTTAAATGGATAATGTGTTTCAATTATTCGTTTGGCTCCATTAATATTATTTATCAAAATATATTTTGAAACATCTTCTAAAATCTCTACCTTATCCATAATCTCACCTTTATCTTCATTGTTTAATATTCTGTCCATAAAATAATTATACTCTATTACTTTCAATTCTTGTTAATTTTTTGATATTTGTGTTTTTAAGTCATATTTTCTGTATTTTATGCAAGATTTCTTCTTTTCAAAAGAAATTTACATCATAATTAAAGGTATAAGGAGGAATGCAAAATGGATGAAAGAAAAATAATATTTGAAGTCTACGATGAAATAGATAAAATAGCTTACACATTGAATGGAATATATCAGACACTTTACAGTATGGATTTAGAAACGCTTACTTCGTTTGTCGATGGTCAAGGAAAAGCTTCTAAAGCATTTCTATGTGATCAGTTAAGCTATAATATTTCAAAGCTTAATGAGTATAATGAAAAACTGTATGACGTTTTACATAAGTCTGTATTCGATTTAACTGATGACATTGACGATATAGAATCATCAAACGATTAGATTGCTTTCCATACGTTTGTAGTACTCATCAATGGATTTATTTATATTATTTTGTTGTTCAAGAGCAACACTGTAAATAAATCCTTCCAGTCTTTTTTCATTAAGATATTTAACTTTCCTTATTGTTTTTGTCTCCTTCTTCACCTTTACCTTCTCAGTTTTTTTATAATTCTTTAAGATATGGTTTCCAATTCTTTCATGCAGTTTATTTAACTCTGCTTCTTTCAATGTCGAAATGCCAGCTGATTCATCATTCATAACTCCTTCTAAAACATCAATTCTTTCTAATAAAATGTCATATTGTTTTTTCAGATCAGGACTGTTAAAAATAATGTCATCTATTATTCCGTCAATGACGGGTTTAAAATCTTTCATATTGTATGAGTTGTATTGCAGTCTTCCCGTTTTAGGTAAAGCATCCAACAACTGATTTAATGTTTTCACATTTGATAAATCTTTCCCTTTAACAAGTGTCACGAGCTGATTAAATTCCTGATCCTTGATTTTAAAATACTCTCTGTAATCATATCCCGTTTTTTCAGCAAGCTTTTGTCTTGCAGCAATACAGGTATAAATAGACCTTTTTACATTTTCCAGTTTTGCTTTTGATATTTTACCTTTAAATCTTGTCTGATGTTTTTCCATAAATGCCAGATGGACATGTGGATGTTCCGTATTTCGATGAACATCAAACCACCATAGAACATTATTATATTCCAAATCATACTGTTTAAATATTTTTGGAAGTACGTCAGACATAACGCTATTCCAGTTATCTACTGTTTCTAAACCTAGCTTGGCTGCTTCAGTATCATTTTCCAGCGAAATAACTAGATCCCAGCAGATATTGCCTTTTTTATTAAAATACTTTTTGATTTCCTTTTTGAATTTTTTTCTGTCTTCTCTTGTATTTAATATGCCCATTGAACTAGATGTTCCAACAGTATGGCTTCCTGTATAGCCAAAATAGCCTGTTTCATTTTCTTCAACGTCTTTTGAAACATCTTTGGCTTCATCTCTTCCTGTATATTCAAAATACCCTGAAATAGAATCCATAGATACTTCTTTCTTCATTCTAGAATTAGCTGGTGGATTATAACCATTCATCATAAAACGTGCTTTTGTTATTTTCATATTTCTATTTTTAATTACACGGCAATGTTGCCGTCTTCATCTCCTTTTTAGTAGAAAGTAAAAAAAGTAAAGCAACATACTTTACTTTAATCTAAAACTGTCTTTTCAGTAATAATTTTCTTATTTATCATTTCTCTAATTCGATGATCATTTTCTGATATTTCATTTGTAATCAAGTACAGATAAAGATATAACTAATTAACGTCATCATTGGATAAACTAATTTTGAAATAATGTCGTGTCAATTCATTATCTTTATTTATTATTCTGATATTAATATTCATCCATAATTCTTTAGAAAATGTAAAAAAGTCAATATCCAAATATGGTTCAGTAGAAGAATATCCTCGTATATCTTCATCAAGTTCATAATTCAAGTAATCTTTCAGATAGCTTTTAAATTTATCTACTTCAATACTGAAAAAAATTTCTTCTCTGTCTGCTGAGTAATTTATAAAATCTCCACATTTAATTTTACATGATATCTTTGTCCAGTTATCATTAGAATACATTCGTCCATTTTTTATTTGAAAGGTAATCTTCAATTTTAATACTGAAAAATACACCTTGCGGACACAAATTCAACCACATAACTCTATCACCTACTTATTAATAGAATATCTGTTATTTACAATGTACTATAAATATCTAAGATGTCTTTATATCCAAAATAATTATAGCATTTATTATTTCCTGATACCAATTAATAAAAATAGGTAAAAATAGCACCTACTTTAACACGGCAATGTTGCCGTCTTAAAACTTAATTAAGACTCATTCCTTCATCTTTTACATCAGCAGGATCAAAAAGTTCAGCCATCAGTGAATCATCTTTTTTTATTTCATCATATTTTTTTATAAAAGAATCTTGAGAAATATGAAACTTTGGATCATTTTTCTTTTTAGGTTTGTTTTCCTCATTAACCATATAATCAGCTGTCATCTTTAAAGCTACTTCTTCATTGACTGCAAGAGAATCTGGTGATTTACCAATATCCATTAACAATAATGACTGATAGAACAGATGTGGTTCTTCTTCCTTTAAATTTTTTAGTTGTTTAAACATAACGTTCAGAAATTGCCTTTTGACCTGTTCTTCTACCATTACTTCGACTGGCTGTTTTAAAATATCCTGATAATGTTTTGCTGGAACATCTGTAGGCTTTTTTGTTTCAGGATTAATGTACGTGTATGTCATATCATGAATGGTCTTACTCATCTCAGTAATTTTCATTTTTACAAAGACATCAAATTGTTTATTCATTTTCATATTCCTCCAATCCATAAAAATAATCATCTGTTTCTAATTCTTTAACAAAATAATCATAATTTTCAATAAAACTGACTATTGTCTGTATAATTGCATCTTTGATTTTTTCTTCGACTTCATCAAGTTCTTCTATAACAACTTCATAAAGAAACTTAGTCAAAGAAGTTTGCTTATTTGCTGTTTCTTTTAAATCCTCTTTTTCTTTTTTGACTAATAAAAAAATCTTAAACTGTAAAGCAACAACCACTTGATCTTCCAATTTAAGATTTTTAAAATTATATATTTTTGGATCTATCTCATTTATCATCTTTATCTTTACCTTCTTTCTTTATAATTTCTATGATGTGATTGAGCATCTTTGCATTTTCAATCATGTAAAGCTGCAAGTTGTTACGCAATTCTTCCTTAAATAATTCATCAAGAATGTTAGATTTTAACATGATCCTGCAATAGTAAAGTTCTATCATTTCATCCAGCAGTTCTTTTTGGCTCATTTCCAATCCTAGTTCGTTCTTATAATAATTTTGAATCATTTCAAGCTGTTTCAAAAACTTTTCTGAGACTCTAAAGGATCTTGATGGCATTATCTTCTTTCACCTTTTCTTTTGTTATATTCAGATGACGATACACAATGTTATAAGCTTCTTCCATTGCTTCATCCCATCCTTTTGAATATTCATCACTAGCATCACAACCACCAGCATTCATTAAATCCTGCAACAGATTTTGTGTATTAAAATTTTCTTTGATCATTTCATCCGTTGATTCTCTAAATTCAACCCTAACAAAATCATTTTCATTAAGAATAATATTACAGTTTTTGTATTCTTCCTGAAGTTTTTCAAGTGCTTGATTGAGAGAATCGGCTTCTATTACCTTTTTTCTTTTTAAAGTTTCAATAACTTCAACCTCATATTCCATAAAATTCCTCCTGTATACTTATACGGCAACTTTGCCGTCTAACAGAAAAATAAAAAAAGAATGAACTTAATCATTCTTTCTCCTGTTTTCTTTAAACGCTTTTAAATCAAAAATAATAATTGTATTGCTATCTTCATGGATTTCATAATATAAAACACTTTTTATATCCAATATGACATACTTGTATATATTGTCATCAATCCTTCTTCCAATATAGGGATTATCTTGAATTGTTTCTTTAGCATCTTTCAATTCTTTCGTTAACAGAATTCCCATTTCAAAATTGCCAAATTTTTCAAAATAGTAATAGTCAATATCATCAACTTTGGCAATAACATAAGGATCTATTTTAACTTTAAAATTTGACCCCATATTTCTTTTCTCTCTCTTCTAAAAAATCATCAAAATCTATTGGTTCAAAAGTTTTATTCTTTTTTCGTTCTTCATATGCGATTACAGTTTTTAAATCTTCTAATTCTTCATCTGTAAAGCAGTTATAAGTAACTCCATCAAATGTCATTTTTCTATTTTCCATGTGTAATCACTCCTTCTTTATATTATCTATTATAATACTATTCTTCTTAAATTTAATATATAATATTCATTTTTAAATAGCAATATTTTTGTGATCCCATAATTTAAAAACATCTTATAAACTATAAAAGAGCACTCTACCGTGCTCCATTAGATTTTGAACAGTTCAAAGTGGTGTTTAGAATGAAAGAACTGTCCAAATAAAATTCTACAGTAAATAATCTGTTGTGTCAAAAAACTATCTGGTCGGCAAACTTGCCGTGTTAATTTTATTCATGATAGCCAGATGATATTTTGATTTTGCCTTTACAATTTTTTCAATCTCTGTCATATCTTTTGGCAATTCTTTACAATAGCTTTTAACTGGAAGCTGCACATACTCATTAATGATATTCAGCAATTCAAGCATATAAGCTATCTTTTTATCTAATGAGTTATATTCATCATTATTCAATAGCAAATATGAATCAATTAAATCATTCATCAGTTCCTGTTTGTTTTTATGAGTAGTCAATACCAATTTTTCAAATCGCTCTTTTGTATTCTGATTACTTCTGAAGTTGATCCATGTATCCTTCATTTAAATTTTCTCACCCCTTTTTACACGGCAATGCTGCCGTGCATCATTTTTTGAATAATTTTTATACTTCAAAACAACTAGAATATGGTTATGAAATCATTATAGAAAATAACAGACACATTTAGCAGGATAAGGAAAATGTAACTCATTTGTTTACACAAATGTGCTACATTTTCATGTTGAACAACTCAACAACGTTGAGTTTTAGCCATTTTTTCATCTTTAAAATGTACCACTTACGTACTACATGTTGTAGTTTCTCAATTATCAATTATTGAACAGTTGAAAACAGGAATCTCCTGTTTATAAAAACATTCTCTGATGGTTTTACCAGAGCGAGTTGCCTTTTCCCACAAATAAAATCGAGCATACTCTCTTTTACAAACCCACCCATATTATTTCATTCCAATACAAACACTATCACTCATCTGTGTTAACTTTTTATTGTTGCCCACTTAATACATCACCTTCTTTTTTATTCAGCAAATCATAACAGTCAATTGAACTCATTAAGTCTGTCATCCACATATATGCAAGCAACGCATCCTTTTCTTCAAATCTTTCAATGAACAAATCACCTTCACGATTATCAACACAAGTAATTGTTTCTCCATCAAAGCAGTAAAAAACACGTCCCATAATACTTGCTTTGTCTTGTTCCCAAAGATTAACAATATGTGCTGTTTCTTCTTCATCCAGACAAGGTATATTTTTAATTTTCAGACTTTCTTCAAGCTGATCCATTGTGATACTGTTTGATTCATACTTATCTTCCTGAATGACTTCTTTACATAACTCCCCAAGTTTATGTTTCAACTCAAAATTACCTTTTTCTAAAACATAGTTTGCTATTCCATCGGCATCCTTAATTGCTTTAAACAGATCATTTGAATTATTATTTAATACATTCAGAAATGACTGAACATAAGCAACACTGTTTTCCAGATAATCTCTGTTAGGTTTTGAAACAATTCCTAAACTGTTGCATATGAAAGCTGATCCTATTTCAGCTCTTAATTCTTCAACAGCATAATCTTTTTCTCCATATCTGCTTTTTAAATCTCTTTTCAGTCTTTTTGCATGTCCAGTAGAATGCGCTATTTCATGATAAGTATCCGAGAAAAAGGCTTCTTCATCTATATAACGATGCCTGTCAGGTACAACAACTTTATCTTCTGACGGCTGGTAATATGGTGTATTTACCCCATCATCTTCAATCATTTTTAAATCTGTATTCTCACAAAAGTCATTCATTACTGATAAAGGTATTTCATACTTTTCTTCATCAAATGCTATATTTTTATTCTGATTTTTATAAGGTGGTATACCTTCCATCTGTGTTGCGTTAAATACAGTATAAACTCGACAGATATACGTGATATCTTTTGATCTTTCCTTATCTTCTTCAATAATTCTTTTTGCTTCCGCACTGGTAATTGATTTTCTATTTTTATTATCATAAAGACTCCAGTACTCTATAGGAACACCTTTACTTCCTTTTTTTATAAGATATCCTTTTGAACTTGCCTGATTGAAAGTCATCCAACGTGGATCCTTATAACCATTAACATACTCGTTCATATAAAGAATAAAACGATTGCTGTTACGATAAACGGTATTGGTTATAGGATTGAAACTTGGTTCTGCTGGCATAAATCCCTGATACCATGGAATCTTTCCTTTATTAAGACAGCCAATAAATAGTTCTACAACTTGCTGTCTTGCCTTATTCATTTTCATTGTTTATCAACTCATCTTTCCTATAAACAGTCTCATATGAAGGAATTTCCATTAAAAAAGGATTATCCTCATCAAAGGGATAATCCTCAATAATTGTATTTATATCATTAAAATCATTCATATTATTATACCAACGAATTTTCCATTTCTTTGCTTTTTGAATAATCAACAAATTTATAATGTGGATTACGCTCAATAAAATTTTCAACTACAAAAGATAAATCACTTTCATCCTCTACTCCTATGCAATAATCCATTTGACCATTATTTTCTTCTAAAGCAAAAAAACATCTATGATAGTTTTCCTCATCTACAGGCAAAGATATTTGAATTCCTTTTTTATCCATAAGTTCTAGATTTCCTTCATAATAGAGTACAAATGGTGGATTAGGAATTTCTTTAAGTGGTGAAGGATATTTATCGGATAAGATTGTTTCGTTCATCTCTTCAACATCTTCCAAATATAGTTTGATATCTTTATTTGTAAGTCTTTCCTTTTCCCTTAATGCTTCTAAAATTTTAAAAAAATGACCATGATATTTTTGAGAAAAAGCAACAAGTATTTCATTCATAGTTATATTTTCAAAATGTTTTTCTTTGGAGTTACTTTCTTTCATTAGATTTCATCTCCTTTTTATATTCTTCTATAGCTTTCATCATATCCTTATAGTCTTTACTTTCTTTTTGTTCATTAGGACATTCGATTTTTTTATAGCCTTTTTGTTTTAATATATTTTCTAATTCTTTATCTAATTTCATTTTTATTTACCTTATACAGAAATTATCTGTTCCTTTCTTTTTTAAGACATAGTTAAATCTTTTTCTTTTGAGTAATCTTTAAAATTAAGTATCTTCAATTCACTTTGTACTTTTTCAATTAAGTCATTCAAATGTTCCTGATTTTCGCACCCAATCATCCAATCACATTCACCATTTTCATCTTCGGCTACAAATAAGAATCCTCTTTTTTCAGTACCAAACAATCCATTAAAAATTAGCAGATCTGCATTATTACAGATATCCAATTTACCATCATAGAAAACCACAACAGGTGGCTTATTTTCTACTTTCAATGCTCTAGGATAATCAGATGAGTTATGTGTTACATATTTTTCAGTTGCACTGTTTATATATCCAAATAATTCATCCGCTTCCATGACTCTGTTATTCATCATTGCATCTGCTACCTTCTCTAAATCATTGTCATATTTCATTGCCAGTGCAAAAACAATTTCATCATCCGTAATGTCATCTTTCATTTCTTCACCTCATCAATTCAATACAGCGCTTTGGGGCTGTTTATATTTTTTAAACTCTAAATTATCATTTCTTTCAAATACTTCTTCAACTACAGGCTGAAGAACTTCTTGATCTGTAGTGGCAACACACCATTCTGCTTCATCACCTTTATTAACTATTCCAATAAAAATCTTGTCTGCTTTATTAACAACACTTTCATAAACATGTATATCTTTTTGAAATACATCAAGATCACCATCGTAAAACAGACACACTGGTGGATCATCAAGACCCCCAAGTATAACGGGGTAGTCATCTGAAAGAAAAGAAATATAATTTTCATGCACTTCATTTAAGTAATATTCTTTTTCCTTGTCTGTCATAAAAATTTTTTTATCGATTACATCATCTATAATCTCAGTACTGTTTCCAAACTTCTGACAGAGTGCAACAAGAATGTCATCACTTGTAAATTTATCATTCATTTTAATTTTCCTTTTCATTAAGATAAGCTTAATTCCTCTTTTTTTACATAATTCTTCAGATTATATCTATCGCCGTAATCTTCAAAAAATTTATTGATTTCAGGTACTAACTGCTTTTCATTTTCTGTCACGATACACCAGTCAACATCATTTCCTTTTTGATTGATTGCAAGGTAACATTTTCTTCCATCTACTGTTTTTTCAAAATAGTGATCACATTGATCAAATAATTCAAGATTTCCTTCATAAAAAAATACAAATGGTGGATTATCGACCCTATGAAAAAAATCAGGGTAGTCATCTGATGTAATAACAACATATTTTTCTTCTACTTTTTTGAGTATCTCATCGATTTCTTCTACAGATACTGGTGTTCCTTCAAAAAGTCTTTGTAAAATTACAGGTGCATTATTTTCAAATTTTAAAGCAAACGCCAAAATCAGCTCATCCATTGTATAATTATCCATAAAATCATTCCTTTCCAATTATGATAAATTCAATTCATTCTTATTCGCATATTTTTTAAAATCTAAATCTTCTTCTAAATCATTTAAAAATTTATTAACTACTGGCAAAAGGTCTTCTTCATGAGTGACCGCAATACACCAGTCCACTTCATTTCCACCATCTTCTGATACTGCCAGATAGAAATCTTTTGTTGAATCCAAAGGATTTTCAAAAGTTGCTCCATTATTATTGAACAATTCTAGATTTCCCTCGTAAAACAGAGCAAATGGTGGCTGAGAGAAATTTCTAAAATACTCTGGATAGTCATTTGAAAACAATATGACATATTTTTCTTCGACATCTTTCATATATTTTTCAACTTCCTCATAATTGATTTTTGCACCTTTTTTCATTTCACCTAAAATTGTTTCAAAATCGTTATCATATTTTAATACGAATGTCAGAAAATATTTTTCTTCTTCTTTGCTAAAAATCGTAATCACTCCAATCTTATATAAATAGTAATAAAATATTAAAAGTCTTTTGACTTTGATGTAATCAAAAGACTCTTCTGCAACTTAACACATGTGATTTATAGTAATTTGTCATATTCTGTCTTTTAACTGTATATTTTGAAGAATTTCCTTTGACAGAAGCATTTCCATTTGCGTGTATCATGTAATTATCTCCTGCATAAATTGATACATGATCTGCTTTCTTATCTCCATTCCAGTCAAAAGCAATCAGATCTCCAACCTTCAGTTCATTAACCGATATGCTTCTTCCGTAATTTGCAAATCCATCTGCTGTCAGTCTTGGAACTGTAATACCTGCCTGATTCAATGTCCAGTAAACAAGTCCTGAACAGTCAAAATAATCTGGGCCACTTTTACCCCACCAGTAACGGCATCCAATTTTTGATGATGCAATGTTAATGATATTTGCTCCAGCACTTCCATCATTACTGAAAGAATAAACATTCAGATAGGAAAGTACCTGATAAACATAAAACATATTTCCATAGTTCCATCTCCAGTTTCCACCGTCCCAGTATTTATTGATTTGTAAATTAAACATCAATCTTAGCTTTGAAGCCGTTGAATAACCTTTTTTATTGTTGTTAAAACGATGCTCATAACAATATCTGCATGATTCTTCAAAACTATATTTTTTATTTTTGGAATGTCTTTTGATAATGCCTAATCCCTTGTTGTAGGCATCAACTGTAGTAAACAAAGCATCATTATTAACAAGTCCCGAAGTAACACTTTGTGAAAGTGCATCCGCAAAATCTTTGACTCCACATTCTATAGAGTATTTTGGATCTTTGATTGAATTTGGTTTCTTAGAATATTTCGTATTTTTTGAACATTCAGAAGATTGCATAGGATCATTACCTTCTCCACCTGATTCAACCATCATGATTGCCAAAATAACATTTACATAGTTTGAAACATCTAAGTAGCCATTCATATCCTTTGCACACCATTTTTCTACTTCACTTTTATATTTCAACACTTTTACATTGACATTTTCCTTCAGACTGTATGAACTGTTATCACCAAAGATAATATCAACTGTAGTTGAAATTGGATGTTCCAACCACTCATTTAAGGCAACAAAGGGCGTACACAGTGCGCCCATAAATAAAATAAAGCCAAGAATAATAATTCCTGACTTTTTTCCTATTCTTTTTAAAATGAGATTCATTTTTTACCTGTTATGCCCCAAAGAATTCTTTTTCTCTTTCCGACATTAGAATATGCACTGGAATTTTCCTATTTCCATTTTGAAAAAGGCAGTAATGAGGAAGAAGAAAACGAATCGTATCCATTTCCTGATCTGTTAGATAAACAAGTTTTCCATACTCTAGAATGCCATCCAGCTCCATGTTGAATGTTACTTTGTAGGTAGCATTATTAAAAATTGCAGTTCCATGTACATGGATTTTGTCATTGTTATAATCTTTAACTTCCTGTGTCCCAGAGATAGTTACCGTATTGTATTTTCTGGCACGTCTTTGAAACTGCGCCTTTAAAGCTGCAATAGGTTCATTTTGAATATAGGTATGATCTTCATCAGTCACAAAAACAGTCTGATCATCTGTTGAAAGACAGTTCGACCATGCATATTTAAAAACGATTCTTAACAATGCATTTCCGATGTTATCTGGTGCTTCTATCAGATGTTTTGTTCCAAAAGAAACAAGCCCAACTGTATCAAGTGCTGTCATATCAATGTTTGTTGTTCCATTGAAATATCTTGCAAGATGTCCTTCTATCAGTCCTTCGTCTGTTTGAACTCCAACAAGACTTCGCATCTTCATTTGCAGATTCAAAAGAGCTTCAATGACTTTTTTATTTTTCAAGGCACTGTTTTCATACTCTTCTAGCATCTGATCAATTACTACTGAAAATGTCGTAAAAGTGGGATAATCTTCAGGTTTAAAATGTTTGAACGATTCAATTCCATCAATTCCAGCAACTCGGTATGTTCTTTCAGTAATTTCATCTAGAACATTGATTTCATCTTCCGTAATATTTGACCATAGCGTTTTGAACATAATAATCAAATCTTCAACAACATTTTTTATGGCAATCTTTGTATCATACATCACTTCTTCTGATTCTTTTTCGTCGGCATCTGTTGATACGGGTTGCAAATCGAATATATTAATGATACCTCCATCAACTCCAAATTCAATATAATTTCCTTCAAGCTTTCTTGTCAGCTCCCTGTTTTTATTTTCAGGATCTAACCAGATGATTTTACGATGATTGATGATATGAGAACATATAAGAAGTGTCATAAATACTGTTTTCCCCATGCCTGTTTTACCAATGACGAGCATATTACCAGCTGTTCTTCCCTGTGCCTTTGCATTTTCAGTATCATTTAGATAAGCAAACTGATCAAAGATGATTTTCCCACCTGTGTTGGCTTCAACACCAATGAAGGTTCCGTATTTATCATCGATACTGTCATAGAAAAATGGCCATAATGCTGCACCCGTAAGTGTAGGTAACATAACACCAATGTGATAGTCAACATATTTGTTTAAAGAATTGCCAATAAATAGTGGACTGTTTTTTTGCATTGCTCCTACCTGTAATCGAGGGAGAGCATGAAGTCTCATATGATTATCCGTCTGAATCCTGTTTTTAACTGCGATTGTTTTTTCATTGAGCTTTTGAAGATCATCAGCAGTTATATAGATATTAATAACAACATTCATGGTTCTGCTTTTGTTGGCAACCATCTGTTTGATCGTTTCCTGCATCGTATAATATCTGGTAATCAGTTCTTCTCTTGCTGTATCCGTATTGGTTTTGTTAATTTGTTCTTCCAAATGATTGATTTCCTTTTGCATATAACTTGCAAAATCTATATTCATTAAGGATGTTGAAAAATCAATGTGGTAATCAGGTGAGTTGATAAACTGTGCCAGAAAACCTTCAGTAATTGCTTTAGGCATAGCCGATACAGTTAAAACTCTTACATACTTATCACCTATAATATAATAAGTATCCTTTTCAACAAGTCCATGAGGGGCAAGTGTTGTTCTTCTGGCCTTTTCAGTTCTTTTCAATTTCATTTTCATATTTCTCCTTGTCAATAATCAGTGAAACAAATTCATACTGATTAACAATTTCAGTTTTAAAATCATGTGAAATAACGGCCTCATAATCGGTGATGGACATTAAAGATGTTGTAAATCCAGCATAGCGTAACATGGCTTCGAGCTTAGAAAGTCGATTATCAACAACATTTTCACTTTCCTGAATGAGTACATAAAATGCCAGTTCATGACGTTCTTGAATAGCATTATCCATCTTATCTATCTGAAGTTCTGTCAGTTTTTTACAACCAGCAATATCTTCTACTTTCAGGTTTTCGATATACCTGTTGAGATGTTTATGCAGTTTCAAAGGACTTTTTACAATCTTAAAAAACAGTTCTCCTCTGTAATTATCAAAACAGCTGGACAGATTAACAATCATCTGAACTTTCTGCCTTTCTGAAATTGTAAGTATATTAGGACACGACAACTGCAACCCTCTTACAACTTTTTCAGTATCCTGATTTTGCAGATAAATTCCATAATTATCTGCTTTTTGAATATGCATCCACTCAAGAATGCTCTTTAAATTCTTATCTTTTTTCTTCAGCTTTTGAAATTCCTTTTCTTTTTTCTTCTTATCCTTTTGTTCCTTCAAAATCTGTTTTTCTTTATTTATTTTTCCTTTTTTCATTTTCATCATCGTTAATTCTCCACATCATCCTTTTCTTCGTAATTATTGTAGTTGATACCACACCAAGGATAGTTTTTTTGTCTCAAATGATAATCAATTTCAACTATAAGTCTTTGGAACAAATTATGGAACATCGGCATTGGCATGAACAAAACAAAATTCAGACAGTCGATAATTAAACCAACAATAAACAGAACCATACAGTAATTAAATGATTCATCAGACATCATTGAAATTGAAGCAATAGAAATCAAAGTACCAATAATCACACCAGGTACTAAAATAAGAAGATCCAATACCCCATATTTATTAAAGAAATATTTTCCGTTTTTAAAATCTTTAGGACAGCTGTATATCATTTCTTCATCCTCCTTTTGTTTCTTTCCATATTTCTTTGATAGGCTGATTTAAAAGTGTAAGGTTTCGTTTCTCTTACAGTTTGAATTCTGTAACCTCTATTTTCCAATTCTTTTTGAAGCTTCTCTCGTGGCATATTTTTAGCATTTTCGATGCCGTAATATTTAGCTGCATCCAGTTCCTGATTGTAAATTGGATCAATTTTACTTTGACTGCTACTATTCCCATAACTGCTGTTTGAAGGATTAAAATCTGTACTGTTTGTACCAGAAGTACTTCCATTAGAAATATTGGATGACATTCCAGAACTGTATGAAAAATCCGATGAATCCGAAAAATCAATATTATCAAAAGATGGAGCAGACAGATCCGAACCCAATGGTGATATACCATTCATGCCCATTGTCATTCCAGTACCATCATTAAAAGGATTTGATTGACTTGTCCTAGAACCTTCATTGTTATTTCTTTTATTTACATCACTGTTTGAACTTTGTCCTTCCTTGCCTTTATCAAACTTTCTTGAAAAATCATTTGATCTGTTAGGGTTTGCTGAAGAATACCCTTTATAACCGCTCTGTTGCATTTTATTTGCTGCTTTATTTTTTACACTGTCCATGGTGAATTTTCCGACATCGCTTAACCCGTCACGAATACTGTCCGCACTTTGAATGGTATCTTTCATTCCTTTTAATGAGTTGTATCCATTTCCAATCTTGGCAGCACCTTTAAATCCAGCATCTACTCCTGTTTGGATACCACCTTTTAAAGCTGAAAGACCTCGTTTTGGTGCAGCTAAAACTGAACCCATAAACATCGTCTGTCTGAATGTTTCCATCATCGACTGACCGCTTGAACCAAAGAACTGTGCTATAACATTTGGTATTTCCTGAACAGCAAGCAGTCCACCTATAAATAGAGCAATCTTACTGAAAATACCTATCCAGTCATTTCCAAGTGTATTTTGAATTGCGCTATTGGAACAGAGCATCAAAACAAAATAGGTAAAATAGATCTGGCAAAAGTTAGCAATCAGATCACCTGAAATGCTTCTTACCCACGTTCCAAAGCTCTTATCTTCGGGATCAATAATGCTAGCAACCATATAAGGGGCTAACAGATACTTCATCGAACAAATAACAGATCTCATGGCAATTTGTAACGCTGTCATTGCAAAAATAAACAGGGCAACAATTGAAAGCAGAATTTCTAAGATAATTGATGACCATGTAGGAAAATACTTATAGACTGTACTGTTCCAACCCATTACTCCTGTAATACCTGAAACAATAGACAAAGCATTTTCGCTAGTCATTCCTTCATCATCAAGGTATGAAATGTTATCCAGCAATTCCTTTTTATAGTCCTCTTCTGTTTTTGTTGCATTAATATCAAAGTTTTCATCAAGTTTGATTTCTTCACTTAATTCCTTATTACGATTCGAAAGATTGACTCTGCCTGACTGAATCAGCACATCCGACATATTCATATCCTCTGCACTTTTCTTTTCATCCGCAAAATCACTTGGAATCCAGTAGTTGACATGTTCAATAGCATCACTTGTCATTGAACAAGCTGATTTGTAGATCAATGGAACACCTGAAATAAGCATAGAAGCAAGTGAGAGAGAAACTAGAATTTTAGAAAGATTAATGTTTTCACGATACTCATTATCTACAAAAAACTTGATATAAATTTTTACCAGCTTAAAAACAATAAAAATCAGCATACACGCTGACATCAGAATAAAGAATTTAGATGTTATTGTACTTCCACCTATATTTAAAGAGCCAATTTTCAAAACAACTTTCCACAGACAATCCAGCAAAAACAGAAATATTTCAGCAATCGCCCATAATAATGATCTGAACCATTGAGTGATTGCAGTTATAATCTTCGACATCTAATCACCCTATTCCTGAAGATGTAATTCCAAGTGCTTTGAAAATGGCTACGATACCAGTCCCCACAAATGCCCAAAAGACAATTTTTTTAATGATTCGGCTGGGTTTTTCACGCTCCTTAAGTTCATCATCTTTAGTAAACCAGACAGCTAATGTAGCAAGACTAGCAAGAACAGCACCAATAGGAATAAGCCAGATGAGAATATCAATAACAGGATCCGTATAACCTTTGATCCATTTTTGAAGCTCAGCCTTATTGATTGCTCCAACAATTGGATGAATCGTCAAGTTATCCCTTAATAAAATTAATTTATTCATTTGAACCTCCTTTAAAATCCTTGTACTTTTTTACAGACGGCAAATTTGCCGTGTTGTTTAATTCATTCCTGAATTCATCTCTATATTTTCTAGTAACAGTCCTAAATTTTTTTAAAATAACTGAAACAGCAAATAAAAAAAGTGCTATCTCGTATAGAAATAGCACTACTGGAAAAAATATCATAAATCCAGTTTTCAAATTATTTATATAGACTGTAATTAAAGAAATCATCAAAGACAGATTCAATGGAACAAATATCCAATACTTATATCTTTTAATATTTTTTAATACCTTCAAATCTTTCAACCTCTTCATCACTTTCAGATGTTTCTTTATCATTAACTAAAATTACCTGAACGATTTCTTCGCAAAGATTCTTATTTTCAAGTCTTCTATATCCTGCACACTCTAGAAGATATTGCATCTCATCCCAAGTATCCTTATGCATAAAGCTTGCGATCACATCTGGATGGTATCCGAATTCTTGCTCAATAACATCAATCAACAGCATATGATACATCCCATCAAATTGCGGTTCAATCATGCCAATCTGATTGTTATTGAAAAATACATGATGAGCATTCTGAAGATATTTTTTTACTTCATAGCACATATCTAACATATCGCCATCAACAGAATCACAAATATCATAAAAAGTCGCATAATCATTTGCCTGTATGAAATAACATTCCATTTTTTCCTTATGAGAATTATTGGCACTCAAACGAATCGTCAGCTGTATAGCTTTTGAATAATCTGTATCAAAACTACCCTTATCATAAGGTTCTGTTTCAACATCAATTTTATAACCGCCGAGCATTGTATATTGACTCATTTTTCTGTCTTCCTTTCTTTATAAAAGGATAAGAAGTTCGTTAATAAACTAAACTGTCTTATCCTTTTTCATATATTAATATTTTATCATTCATCTTTATGCTTGAAAATGACTAAAGCAAATACAAAACATCCTAGAGCCATTAAAACATAGCCAAATGCTCTTGTATTATCACCTGTTTTAACAACTTTAGCAGCTTCAGGAAGAAGTTCATCATACATGACTACTTTTTGTACAGCTCCTGTATCTTCTACTTTAAAATTAACTGATTCAGCAATTTTATATTTTGCTGGTGCAATAGTTTCAGTTAAAGTATAGCTCTTACCAGCTACCAAGTTTTTAATGATATGAGATTCTTCTTTAGATACCCATTCATCAACTGTATTACCTTCTTCATCGGTTACTTTTAAGTGTGCACCAGGCAATTCTTTTTTCGTTGTGATGTCTTGTTTAGATACTTCTACTTTAGTGTCTTCATCTTTCATTTTTAAAAATGTATCCTTATTTTCATCTGCAACGAATTCTTGTTCTTCAAATGTTGCATAGCCATCAGGTGTTTTAGTTTCTCTTAGAATATAAATTTCACCTGCAACAAGACCTTTGATTCTATGACTTGTTTCATTACCTTCTAAGTCGATATTAGAATAAGTTGTAACACCATCTTTGACGATCATTAAAGTGTAATCATCTTTATTTTTAGAAATACTGTAAGTAACAGTTGAATCTTCATCATCAACATACATTCCTTCAGCTTTTCCATTTTCAGCTAACTGAGATTTCATATCGTCTGTTAAATCAAAGATGTGTTGTCCACTGATCCATTTATCTACAATTTGCTTAGTTTTCATTGAAACAACTGTTAATTCAGCATCTTTTAATAATGTTCCATCTTCTTTAACTTTTGATACTTCATTGATTGTATCAACCATTTCAACTTTTTGATTTTCTTTTTCTTCAGTAACTGCAAATACAATATCATTTGCTAAAATTAAACCTGTTGGAGCGAGATCTTCATGAAGTGTATAAGAATGTCCCTCTTCTAAATTGCTGGCATAATGTTCTTTTCCTTCTGAAATCCATTCGTCAACAATATTTCCATCTTCATCTAGAATTTGCATTGATGCCCCAACGACTTCATCACCGCTAACCATACTTTTTGAAATGATGACCTGTTTGTCTTTCATATTGACCTTTTGATCAACTTTGTCTTTTGAAACTGTAAAT
The DNA here is from genome assembly GCA_030540195.1 of Bacillota bacterium. GTDB lineage: Bacteria > Bacillota_I > Bacilli_A > Erysipelotrichales > Coprobacillaceae > Faecalibacillus. Next base: position 26,706 of record JAUNWT010000011.1, read on the forward strand.
TCAATTTCAGTCGATTTTACATATTCTTCAGGAGAAACTGTTTCAGATAAAACATATATTTTACCTTCTTCTAAGCCGTTAATGAAATGAGATTCTTTTGTAGAAGTCCATTCATCAATTACTTTTCCTGTTTCTTTTTCTTTAACTGTAATTGTAGCACCTTCGACTTCTTTTTCACCTGTCACATCAGTTTTAGTAAAAGATACTTGTTTATCCTTCATTGTAACTGTTTCTAATTCCGAAGAATTTTTAACAGTGAATCTGATATCACTTGCTTTAACATAATCTTTTGCTGAAACAGTTTCAGATAAAGTGTATGTTTTACCAACAACTAACCCTTCAATGGAATGAGGCATGTCAGTTGAAATCCAATGATCAATAACATTTCCTTTTTCGTCAGTAATTGTTAATTGAGCTCCTTCAACTTCCTTATCCCCTGTGACATCCGTTTTATTGAAATTAAAATGTGTTGTTTTATTTTCAACATTTAACTCTTTACTGTAGTTTTTAGTTGTAAAATCCTTTTGTTTGAATGTAAAGGCATGTTTAGTTTCATCCAATACACATCCATCAAGTGTTTTTACTTCTTCAAAATAGTATTTTGCTTCACCTATACCCATAGGAAGATTTGAAATATCTAATTGGCCTTCTTTTGATAAAGAATAAATACCTTTTTCAATTTCAGTACCTACATTGACAACAGCTCCTGAATTTTCAGTCGTAATCTTTTCATTTTTTGCAAACATTAAAGTTCCATCTACTGGTGAATAGATGTTATCCTTTGCCTTCAATACAAACTGAATTTTAGAAAGATCTGAACGGTCTACTAAATCAGTATCAGTATCTAAATCATCTACTGTCTTTGTTAAATGCACAGAACCTTTTGGCTGTTCATCTTTAACTGTAACTGTATAGATTGGATCACCATCCTCATCTTTCGAAAAATCTAATAAACCTGTCATTTCAAAAGATTGTGTTTTCCCTAGTCCAATAAATCCTTCAGGAACTTTTACTTCTTCAAGATGATACTTACCAGCAAAAAATTGAAGTGGTAAGAATACTTCTCCTTTATCATCGTCGTCATTGGTATATTCAGTTTTGACAATGACCACATTTTTACTGTTAGTTGTAAACGTATCATATTTTTTTCCGCCTACTTTTTGAGTAATTGTCTGTCCTTTTTTATAAACTACTTTTCCACCTTCTAAGATGTCTTCATCTGCTACGATTTTAAAAGAGGCTGAATTTAATGAGACATTTTTACAAGTTTCCTGATCTTTTTTAACAAGTTTTAATTGTGTTTCCACTGGACGGTTATTTAAGATAACTTTCTTAACCTTATCTTCATCCTTTTTGATTTCACTTGTATCTTGTGTAATTGAAACAGTGAAATCAGGATTTGTATAAAAATCCTTTGGTGTTACAGTTTCTCTGACTAAATATTCTCCATAAGGCAAATCCTTTGTAATAGCCCAGCCATTTTCATCTGTGGTAATGACATCATAGACTTTTGCACTATCCCAACCTACATGATCAACTTCTGACTTGAGCTTAAAGGTAAAACTAGCGCCTTGTAATCCTTTAACAACTTCAGAGATTCCATTGCGATAACCTGATTTAAAAATAGTTACTTTTTGTTTCTTAACTTTTTCTTGTACGACCATTTGGTTTGCATCATTACCGAATTGTAATTTAGCACCTTTATATTCTTTCGTAATCTTAGCAACAAATTTTCCATCAGTTACTGATGTTACTTTACCTGTTGCAGTATCCGTTACTGTTAATTTGTAACCTTTTAACAAATACCCTTTGGGTGCCTTTGTTTCTTCAATTGAGATTGTACCTAAAGGTAAGCATGGGTTTTCATCATCATAGTAAAGTTCATCTGATCCTTCTTTTAAAAATGATTTAGCAAGACCAGCAACATATTTGCCACTAGCCTGTTTCTTTGTTTTTAAGACCCAAGTTCTAATTGCTTTAGAAGGAAGATTATCCTTGTCATATTCTTTATTGTAATATTTAACTGTAAATTCAGCATCTTCTAATGTGGCATCACCTTGTGGTTCCCCTAATGTTTCAGCATCGTTTTTTACAATTTCAATTCCGATAGGGTCATTCTTTGGTTTTTCATTTGAATTTGCAGTTACAGTCTGATCTTTTACAACTGTGACATTGTAGCTTCCTTCATCAACATCATAACCTGTACTTGCATCTGTTTCTTTAACAACGTATTTACCAACAGGTAGAATATCTGATTTAGCATAGCCATTTTTATCAGTTGTAAGTGTACCTACCAATGTATTTTCTGAGTAAATACCATATTTAGCACCTTCCAACGTATAGCATGTATTTCCATTTGTCATAGTTTCGTTGGCTGATTTTTTATGCAAATCAATATATCCAAAATCCAACCAGTTAACTGAATATTTTAATGAATCAATTGCCTCTTGAGCCCATGATCCATGTGTCTGACTGGCACTGTTTCCTGAACTGATGGCTAAAGCACAAAATTTTCCTTTTGCAGAACTGTTTAACGTTCCACTTTCATAATCACTAGGACTGTTTTTAAGTGGAGCCGTTAAATAAAATGATTGTCCACCATAAACTGTTGCAGTTCCACCTGTTTGTTGTGTACTTGTTCCTTCAATATGAATCGTAACATTACTTTGTAAAGGTAACTGTACTGTTTCATTGGAACTTGCGTTGAATTTAATACTGTTTGTTTTTTGAATCATGTTCATTTTATCAAAAACAGCCGTAAATGCAGCACTGTTTCCAGTTGAAAAACTTGCGCCATTAGATGGATCAGGCAATCCTTCTACGTATTGCCATGTTGACTTTAAGCCAATACCTGCCTTTTCCAAGTCATCAATATTGGCACCACACATATCACCAGAGTAAGCTAAACTTAGTAAAACATGTGTATATAAATATCCTGTTTCTTCTTCATTTAAGCCATCATCTGTTAAAGCTTGTCCTTTGAAAAGACATTGTGCTGGGCCACCAAAACCATAATAAAGAAATTTTCTGACCATCACGTTGTTTTCAATAACGGATGCCGTATAATTTCCTTCTGCTGGTGTCTTCTTGCTGGCTTCTAAACAATACGACCATTGACCATTATATTTACACATATAGGTTGACCATTGTTTGGTGATCTGAGGACATTTTCGCTTCCACCACTCTGGATACGTTATCGATTTTACTTTTGTAAATTCATGAGGAATATTACCATCCCAAGCATTAACTGATATGTTTTCTGCAGAAAAACATATCGAGAAAATCATGCCTATCACAACAAGTATTTTTGATAGCTTATCAAAATATTTTCTGATCATTGTTCTTCTCCTTTTTTTATTCTTTTTGTATTTTCATTCCTAAAAACATAATAATTTTGCAAAATTACTTCTTTTTAATTTTTTAATCCTTTTGAATAGGCTTTACAGTCAAACATGACAGACCTTTAATAAAAATAAAAGACAATCCGAAGATTGCCTTAAGGTTTGAACACCCATTTTTCCATATATATTTTTGTAATCATTTAATTTCCTTTCTCTTCTTTTTTCAAAAATAAAAAGGACATATCTTAAATATCTTATGCCCTTGATTGATTTACTGAATTTTTTTAATGAAACTATTTAGTTTTACCACACGAACATCTGTAGCCTGTTACTTTTTCTTCGTCGTAAGCAGGTGTCACAACAATTGTCTTTGTTTCCTGATGTGTAATTGCAGCGTGATGTTTTGTCCCCACTTTAACACTTGTAGAATGATAGGAATGTCCTGTTTCTACACTATGATTGATAGCTTCAACTGTAGCATTTTCACCCTTACCAAAATCCTTATTGCATACTTTACAAACCTGATGTGATTCGTAAATTGGTTCATCATATGCTGCCTGATCTACGACCGTAACTGTTTCTGTTTTTGTCACTGCATCATGATGAACCTTTTGAGTGACAGGAATATTGTAAACATGTTCATGTGATGGTTTTGAAACAGAACTACTCGAATTATTTAAACTATTTGTACTGTTTGAACTAGAACTATTCGATTTATTAGAGATATTTGATTTATTTGAACTATTAGAATTGTTCTTTTGAGTCGAGTTGTTTGTTTCAGCATTACTCTTTGTACTTTTTTGGCTGTTATTTTTCTTTTCATCATCGCTTTTTTTGCCTGAATTGACTGAATCATCTGATTTTTTTGAAATATTTAACCCGTTTTTAGAAATAACCAAAGTATCTTCACTGTCTTTATCTTCTTCTTCAATCGCCCCTTTAGAATCTTCTTTTTCATTCTGTTTATCTTTTTCTTTAACATTGTTTGAAATCTTACTTGCAATATTTCCTTTGTTGTCTAATTTAGCAGAAGAATTATCAGTAGCGTTAAAAATAAGAAGTCCTGCTATTCCGATAATTAAAATACAAATAACAGCAATAAAAATGATTTTACTATTTTTTAGTTTTGCCTGAATAATTTTGTTCATTAAATTCATCTCCTTTAATTCATCATATCCTTTTGTATTTTTAAACAAAAATGTACAAAATTACATAAATTAATCATTCAGCCTTGAGCATCCAGCTTTTCATATTTTCAAACATTTCTTTTACATTGTTCATATCATTTTTATCACTGTATTTAACAATCATTAACGTTGGTACTTTATAATGACCTACTGATGGGATTTCCAGATCACTTTGAAAACTGATCATATAATAATATTTTTTAACATTATCCTTTGAAGATGTACCATATTCATCATAAAATTTAATGTTGTTTACATAATTCATTTTACTGTCTTCAGGTGTTAAAGAACCTAAGTATTTTTTTATTTCTTCTTGCATACAGCTCTTTAGTTCATGTCCATCTAATGATTTATCTACCTTGTTTAAGAAATTAAGATAATTTTTCCTAATGACATAAAACTCAGCATCATTCGATTTATTTACTTTCATAGAACTTTCACGTTCTAACTGTTTAGATACACTCCATTTTCGACTCAAAAAATTGGGATAGATATAATCTATGCCATCATTTGAAAGCTTTTCATAATTGCTGATTGTAGTATCAGTATTTAGCTTATAATAATTCTCATTTCTTTGATTGACTTTATTTTCCTGATGAAAACCACAACCTGATATCAAAGCTGCAACTAATAGCAAAGCAATAATTTTCCATTTCATTCTTTCACCGCCTTTTTTAAAATATGATTGTATATGCATCAACCTTTTCTCGTTGATTTATTTGATAGACCAAATAATCATTCCAGTCTTTTTCTTTTGGAGGATATTCAACACTGATCCTGATATGAGGAAATTGTTCTTTAAGTTCTGAACATACTTTTTTATTCAATTTGATTCCTGCTTTATCATGATCTACTCTCATCAATACACTTTTGATTTTAGGATCATTTTTTAAATGTTCGAAAATAGCTTGATATTTTGTTACAGAGTTTATTGAAAGATAGTTGTATCTTTTATAATCTTCTGCAAGTTCCATAAGAGACATCATATCTACTATGGCTTCGGTAACAATTAAACAATCTGAACCATGATCAATATAAAAACAATGATTGTAGTCATTGGCACTGTATTCTTTCATGAATCTCTGCTCCTGAATAATCCCTTTTTCGCATACAAAAACAGGCTTATCCTCTTTATAGGAAACAAATACAAGATTGTCTGTGTACCTGTTTTGATAAAGCCATCTGTTATATACAAAATAATCTATGATTTCTTCTGAAATACATCTGTTTCGAAGATAAGAATAGACTTTTTTGTTATTATTTGCTGAAAATGGTAATTTCAAAGTTTCTGGATCTTTTTTTACATTTTCATGAGGTTTTATATTATCAATAATAATATTATCCTTCATTTGCAGATATAGTTTTTCAAGATAATCAACTGAATAACTGTAGCTTTGAAATCTTTTATCGACTTCAGCACCTAAATACATACACATCGAAATGGCATTTCCATAATTTCCTCTTGAATACCATTGAAAGGTATTATCCTGAAGCTTTATCATAAAAGAATCATGTTCTTCTAAGGTATAATACTTTGAGCTTTTGCTGACAGGAGTAAATCCAAGGTGAGAGGCTAGAAACACAAGATCAATTTTCTTTAGTTTTTCAATCAGTTCTTTATCTTTTTTCATCACAAAGCCATCTCTTTTTCATCTTCCAGTTTTTTTTGACTGTTTGTTTAAATAATCGTTTATTTCATTAGCAAATCTCATTCGATATTTTAATCTTACATTTACAGGAACTTCTTCTTTTAATTTCATAAACCATTCAAGTTCGTTCATTTTCCATTTAGGAACATCCTCACCACCAAAGCGTCCATAGTCATACTGATCCACATACAAGTTCTTATTTGTTTTGGCCACATCCCAGATTTTATTTATTACTGCATCTTCTATATTTTCGTTTGCAAGCATTTGAACTGGTATCTGTTTGAAATAATGATATGGAATATAAGTTTCATATTTAGTTGTTGTCAGTTCATCAATGATATCTTCTTTTATTAATTTATAATCATTTGTTATTAAATCTAAATATTCCAAAATATTATTGTCATGATTAAATTTACCTTTTTTCAAAATAAAGAAATCATGATTTTGATTGAATTCTGATTCTCTTTGCAAATCAAAATAGATATCAATATCAGGATTACTGAATTTGCTTCCAATCCTGTCTCCTTCATCGTAAGAAACGATTAAGACTGTTGGATTGTTATCAGAAAAATTATAGATTGATCTGTTTGTTTCATAAAAATCTGTACTATAAAGAGCACAATAAATATCATGTGGATTATTTATAAAATTTCTATCTATATATTCAATAATCTTGTCAGGTTCATTTGTTTTAGCGTATTCTAATAAATCTATGACCTTTTTCTTTAATTCTTCATTCATTTTTTAGACTTCTCCTTATCAAATAAAAAAGTGCTACTCAATTATGAATAACACTAAATTAATCTATTAAATTATTTTCATTAGATATCGTTCATTCATATAGAGATGAAAACATTATATCTTAAGTCAATATCTGATAATTTTCACAATTGACTGTGAAAACATAATTATTTAAGCCATTTATATTTCTTAACTGTTTATTTAAACCACTGCCTTCAATAAATATATCTTTTTCTTCATTAACTTCATAAAAAAATCTTGATGCTTTTTTACCCCAAATAGCACATCTGACATAAGAATTATCTTTATCAAATTCATTTCTACAACGTATAGTAAAATTGCAAACATCTCTGTTTGCAACTCTTTTAAGTCTAGGTTTTCCATCCAATCTTCCTGATATTTGAACTTTAAACATTTTTGACATCTCCTATGGTTTCACTTTTTTCTAATGCACCCATTAAATCAAGAACTCTGTTAAGATCATCAATACCTGTATAAGAAACAGTTATCTTTTTTTCAGTAATTTTTACTTTGGTAGATAATCTGTCTCTTAACAACCCTTCTGCATATTCTAATTTAGGACTGGGTTCTTTAAAAACTTCTTTTTTCTTTCCTTTCAATGTATTGATATATTTTTGAACTGTTCTTGCAGAGCATCCTAGATAACCTGCTATCCATTGTCTTGTTTCCATGCCTGCAGGTTTCTTTGTAGGATTACCTTCTAAAATATTAAGAAGCTTTTGAGTAAGCATTAATCGTAATTGATCATTCATTGGACGTTGCGCATTAGAAGAAATAATCATCAGCTCTTCATCTGCATTATCTTTAGGTTTTGCACTGATTATACAGTTAACATCAGGATCGATTTTATCATCCATTAAAAGTTCAACTAGAGCATTATATCTTCTATGTCCTCCAAGTAAGACAAAATGATCTCCATCCTGATAGACTTCCAAAGGTTTCTGTAATCCTTCAGAAAATATATTTTCTTTCAATTCTTCAATATCATCTTGAGGAAAACTGTTTAAGGTATTTGGTCTGATATCTAGAAGATCAATTTTTTTCATTCCAATAATTCTGTTTCTTTTTGCTTTTAAGTTTTGTAAGTCCGTTAAACTCATATTAATCACCCGCTTCCTCTTCTAAAACTTCTTTAACAAGATTTCTGTAATCTTCAGCAATCTTGCTTTTTGAATCTATAATCATTTTACTTGATAAACTTGATTTAGCAGCAACTGCTTCTTGATAACCAACCGTGCTGTTTAAAACCTGTATCTGATAAAATCCATCGAAACTATCAAATAATGCTTTAAATTTATTCATAAATGCATGATAGGAAGCTCGTCTTCCTCTTGGAATCATATTAAAGAGAATATTTATCTTATACTGACATTCAAAATCAATCATAAGATTTTCTAATTCCTTCATTGTCTGTATAAATCCTGCAACTTCAAATCTTCCAACTTTTAATGGAATAATAATTTCATCACTTGCATATAAAGTATTTAATGTAATCGTATTGAATGTTGGTGCATTATCAATGACTACATAATCATATTTGTTTCTAATATCTCTCAAAGCTTTTTTTAGTCTGTTATGTTGTAACTTATTTGAAGTTTTTATAAGCTGATCTGTTTTAATCAGTTTTGTTTCCGTTGATGGAATAAAATGAAGATTTTCATACTCAGTAATATATATAGCATCATTTACATTGCACTCACCTAATAACAGATCATTAATGTCATTGTCAAAATATGGTGCGCCTAATGTTTCTTCTAACCATTCAATTGGCTTTTTATCATTAAAATCTGATGTAGCAAATTTGATCAGATCCAGATTATTAACATCCTTACAAAAATAATTGGTCGCATTTCCTTGTGCATCTGCATCAATAAGAAGAACTTTTTTCCCTGTTCGAGCAAGTCCTACTGCGAGATTAATTGATGTTTGTGTTTTACCAACTCCACCTTTTTGATTTATAACGCTTATTGTTTTCATTTTAGTTTACCTATCCTGATAATTAACTATCAGTACCTTTCGTCATTTATTTTCATACATTTAAGATGATTTTTTAAATGTACAAAAAGCTATCCGGCAGTGTTGCCGCCTTCTGTTTTTATTACATGGCAAAGTTGCCGTCTGAAATGTTCTTATGCCACCATTTATTTAAAAACTGTTCTACATCTTCAATTTTTCTGTTAAGTTTATGAATCATATTATCAGCTTTTCTAACAAATTCATCATTTAAATCTTCTACTTCATCACTGTCAGCAATCTTTCCAAAAGTCATTGATTCAATAAATCTCATAATTTTTCTATTGATTTTTCTAATTTCGATATTTCTTTTTCTTTTTTTTGCTTTTATATGTTTACTGTCGTCATCTTCAATGGTAATTCTTGAAACAACTTTAGTAATTACAGGAAAAGAAGTCATTTGATTGACCGTGGATATCACACAAGATTTTAATTTTTCAGTTAAATCCTGTATTTTTTTATAAGTAAATATCCTGTCTTCTTTTTCGGATACTTCCATTACCTCATATACTTTTTCTCCATTATCGTCTAACACATGACTTCCTTTTTTAATTTTTAATACAGCATTCGGATTTGTTTTAAGACAGAGTTTTTTGGTTTGACTGTCATAATAAAAATCCCTTTTATACTTTTTAGCAACTTTCTTTGATTTTTTATAAACATATCGAGTAATTGCCATAATTTCAGCAAAGACTCCTTTTCCTTTTTGAATAAATTTAAATACATACATATTTCTTATAAATCTCTTATCAATATTTTCCATATAATTCTTTACAAATTCTTCTTTCTGATTTTGTAATTCAATAGGTATCAATACCGTTAAATGATAAGCATATATATTTCTGTAATTGGATTCCTCACTGTATTTTTTTAAGTGTTTATCTTTGTAACTTATATATTTTTCTAAATCTTCTTTCCAATTGTTAATATTTGAATTTAAATCTTTCTCATCATAAACAAAATCCAATACTTCATCTCTTGTATTGAATGTATCAAATTTTACATAAACATTTTGACTGATCATACTGACCACCTTTCCTGCGGGTAAATAGACATTAAAGCTTTCTTTAATATATTTTTATATCTTTAAGTCGATACCATCTTTAATAAAATCTTTTTCAAAATCATTTTCCTCTAATAAATAATGTATCCACTCCGTCATTTCTTTGGGAGTTGTACCTCTAGGAAAAAATTTTGATAACGATTCTAAATCTATTTTTAATTTTTCTTTTTGATTTGCTTTTTGCTCTTCTAAAACCTCATAAACAATATCTTCATTTATCTCACCATTTTTTGACAAATACTTCAAATATTGAGCTTGTGATAAAGATGGTGTAGCATTTATATCTTTAATAGCATCTAATAAAAGCTCTTGCTCATCATCTTTTAGATAGGATAATTCTACAGCAGGGTTAAACGAGATTATCCCCTGATCCAAATACTCTAATAGTTCTTTGTTTAAATTGGTTAGATGAATATATCTATATATTTGTCTTCTGCTCGTTCCTTCTTGTCTTGCAATATGCTCTGCTGAATCAGTATTGTACTTAGTGCCAACTGGGCACATAGTTAAATCATCTTTAACTTTTCCTTGATGTTTAAGTGCATCAAACTTCATTTTATAAGCAAATGCTAATTCACTATGTAATACATTTCTTCTATGCAGATTACTATCTACAAGCATAATGGCAGCTTGATCATCATCCAAATCCACAATTCTTACAGGTATGTTTTGTAGATTTGCTAATTTACTAGCTAAGAATCTTCGATGTCCTGATATTATTTGTAATTTGTCATTAACTCTTCTCACTATTAATGGTTCATCAATACCTCTTTCTTCAATGCTATGCTGTAAATTTCTTAAATCCTCATTTATATCAACCTTATAGGGATGATTGGGAAAAGGCACTAATTCATTGAGCGATACAAGCTCTGCATTGTAATTCATGTCAATCACCACCTTTGTAACAAATAAAAAAGAACATTTTCTAAAAAATGTTCTAAAAAATAATTAATTTATTTTAATGATATTTAAAGATAATCAACTAACATGAACTATATAAAAGATAATAAGATACTGAATTATTTTGCACCTTTGAAATAAAAAATTTTCTATTTTAAGCTTTTATTGTAGTTAACTGGTTGTACTACTAAATCAAAGAAAGGACAAAAAATTTATGACAATTTACTATAAGGATAAAACATTGCCTAATAGGTTTAAAGAATGCAGGATTGCTAACAATTTAACTCAGGCAGAATTATGTAAACTCTTAGGATTCACTGGAAACAAATATACAGTTTACAATTATGAATCAAATAAGAGATTACCTAATATCAAGACGATGATTAAAATGCATAAGATATTCGATGTTTCTTTGAATTACTTGTTATGTCTTGATGATTTCAAAAATCATTATGACTACATTGTTAATCAATTAGGAATGTCTGAAAAAATGATTCAACTTTATATGGAATTAACTTGTGATTACAAACTCATTAAAAGAATTAACAAATATATTCATAATCATTATAAGGAATATTCTGATGAAATTGAAAATAAGCAGTAACAGATATAAATATGCAAGAATTAATGCTGGATATTCTCAAGTTGATGTTATAAATATTTTAGGTTTTCCTACTAAAGCAGCTCTATCCAATTATGAAAAAGACTTATCTCTTCCTAGCAATAGAATTATTTATGCTTTATCTAGCCTTTACGGTGTTTCATTAGATTATTTAGTTAAAGAAGATAATTATATGAATCACGATGATTTCGTGAAAGAAACCATGCAATTAGAACAGGAAACAATAAATATTTTAAAAAATATAAAAAATTCAAATCAGTCTTTACATGATTTTGAAACTTATTTACTAAAACTTAAGGAGGAATGTTTACATGTCAATTACTGAAAGAAAAAATAAAGATGGTACCATCTCTTTTAAAATTGTGGCTTCTGACGGATATAAAATAGATAAAAATGGACATTATGTTCAAGTAAGAAAATATAAGACCTTTCGCCAACCACCTACTATGGGTATTAGAGAAGCTCGAAAAATAGCTAAAGAATTAGATTTAGAATTTCAACGTCAATTTGAAAGAGATCAAAATACTGGTGTAGAAATGAGACTTGAAGAAGTCTGGTACTGGTATAAAAACTATTATGCTCCTAATAAATTACGAGATACGACTTTTTATAATCTCAAAAACATGGTAGAGATAAAAATACTTCCTGAATTAGGTCATCTAAAAATTGGTCAGATTACTACTAATAGAATTACTATGTTTTTAAATGATGTATCCATTAAAAAAGATAAAGAAACTGGAAAACCCTTAAAACCTAAACAATATTATAAAGATTCATACATACAAGCAATATATTCATCACTTTTCAGAATCTTTAATGTTGCTATCTCTAATGGCTGGATTAAAGAGAATCCATGTAACAATGCAATAAAGCCTAGAAAGAATAGAACTGCTAAGAAAAAACCTTTAGAAATTGAGCAAATTAAAGACATATTAAATAAAACGAACGAATATACTACTTATAATGCCATTATTCAGTTTCAAATATATACTGGTATGCGTATAGGAGAAACACTTGCGTTAACATGGGATGATATTGATTTCAAAAAAAGAGAAATAAATATTAATAAAACTGTAAACTTCATAAAAACAGATTTTATTGTTGGTCCTCCAAAAACTGAAAATAGTTATCGCACTCTTGGAATGAATAATGCAATTTATCATTTGTTAAAGTTGACAAAAAAAGAACAGAATGTAAGAAAAAGAGAATTAAAAGATCAATATGATGATCATAATTTAGTCTTCAGTCAAATCACAGGTAATTATATTTATAGAACAGAAATTAATAATAGATTGAATACTATAAAAAAAGGAACTGATTATGAATATATAACAGTTCACTTTCTAAGACATGCAAATGCAACATTATTATTAAATAGTGGTGTAGATTTAAAAATAGTTTCCGCTCATTTAGGACATAATGATATAAAGACAACAGCAAATATTTATGCAGATGTTTTAAAATCTCAGCAACAAAAAGTAGCTCAAATCATTGAATTTAACTTAGAAAATGATTAAATAAGCGATTTTAAGCGCCAAATAAGCGCCAAATAGATGACGCATTTAAAAAAAACGTTGATATATTCAACGTTTTTTAAATTATTATTTTATTCAACACCTATAATAAATGAATAAACAGGTTGTTTTCCTTCAATAACATCTACTTCTGCATCAAAGTTATCTTCAATATAACTTTCGATTTCTTCTACTTCTTCATCAACAACATCTTCACCAACAAGTAAAGTGATTAATTCAGAATCTTCATCTACTAATTTTTCTAAACATACTTTTAAAGCATCCAATTTATTTGGTTTACAAGCAACGATATCTTTTTCAACTAAAGCCATGTAATCATTTGCTTTAATTTCAACACCATCAATGTTTGTATCTTTAATTGCGAATGTTACTTGTCCAGTTTTAACATTAGCAACAGCATCTTCCATTTCTGCAATATTGTCTTCTAATGAAACTTCTGGATTATACATAACACATGCTGATAAACCTTGAGGAATTGTTTTTGTTGGAATAACAATAACATTTACTTCATCTTCTAAAATTGTTGCTGTTTGTTGAGCAGTCATCACAATGTTAGAGTTATTTGGTAAAATAATTACATTTTTAGCATTTACTTCTTTAACTGCTGCAACCATATCTTCAGTAGATGGGTTCATTGTTTGTCCACCACTAACAACATAATCACAATGTAATTCTAAGAAAGCATCTTCAACACCTTGTCCTGCGCAAACAGAAATGATTGCTGTTTCTTTAGCTTCACGTTTTGGTTGAGGATTTTTATCATCAACACCAACGATACTTCCTTGGCTTGCAGCAGCATTTTGTAAATTATTTGCTTGTTCTTGCATGTTTTCAATTTTTAATTTAACAAATTCACCAAATCTTTGTGCTAAGTTTAAGGCTTCACCTGGTTTTAATGTATGTACGTGTACTTTAACGATTTCTTCATCTTGTACAACGACAATACTGTTTCCTGGAATTCTTTCTAATTCTTTCTTTAATTGGTTTTCTGAGAATTTATCAACTAATGAAGGTTCAAGACGAACAATAAATTCTGTACAATATCCATATCCTTCTTCACCTGATTCTAATTCAGTTCCTGCATTTACTTGACCTTCTGATTTAATATCAACAAAATCAACACGATCACCTGTTAAAGCAGCCATAAATCCTGTTAAGACAAGTAATAAACCAGCACCACCACTATCAACAACACCAACTTCTTTTAATACTGGAAGTAATTCTGGTGTTCTTTCTAATGAGTTTTCTGCTTCTTTAACAAAATATGAGAATACATCTTCAATTTCCATTCCTGGTTGTGTATATTCTACGATTTTTTCACTTGATTCTCTAATAACTGTTAAGATTGTTCCTTCAACTGGTCTCATAACAGCTTTATAAGCCACTTCTGCTCCACTTTTCCAAGCATTCGCAAAAGCAACAGCATCAACACTTTCATGACCTTCTAAGCCCATTGCGAATCCTCTAAAGATTTGTGATAAGATAACACCTGAGTTTCCACGTGCTCCCATTAATAATCCTTTAGATAATTTCTTAGCAATATCATAGATATTGTCTGTATCCATGTCTTTTACTTCAGCAGCACCTGCATTGAAAGTCATTGACATATTTGTCCCAGTATCTCCATCAGGTACAGGGAATACGTTTAAAGCATCAATTTCAGGATGATTATTATGAAGAGTATTCGCACCACATAAAACCATCTCTTTAAATAGCTTTCCTGTAAGTATTTGCATATTTTTCCTCCACTAATCAATATTACGAAGCCCTTGAACATAAACATTAACAGCTTCGACATTTACATCTAACGTTGATTCAACGACATATTTTACTTTCTTTTGAACTTCAACTAAAATTTCATTAATTTTAATACCATATCCTAAAATGATATATAAATCTAAAATTAAGCCAGTTTCTCCATCACTTGCAATAATCCCTTTAGAAAAGTTTTCTTTCTTAAGTAATTCATAAAATCCATCTTTTAATTTCTTTTGGCTTGCCATTCCTACAACACCATAACATTCAGTTGCTGCACCACCGGCAACAGTAGAAACAACATCTAAAGAAATATTTACTGATCCTAAATTTGTATTTTTTTCAATCATCAAGTTATCCTCCTTAAAATGATTTCATGTTCAAAATTAATTATACCTTAAAAATAGAATATTTACAAATTATTAACTCTCTTTTAGTATCTTTTTCAAATCTTTGCAATCATATCATAACTTTACTTAAAAAAATAGAATTTAAAGATTTTTTATTAGTATTTAAATTATTTTTAACAAACAAATGACAAAATATGTGTTTTTTATTAAAAAACATTTGCATTATATAAATAAAAATGCTATTATAACACAGTACGTAGAACAACTACTAAAGGAGGGAAAAAACATGTCAAGAAAATGCCAAATCAGTGGTAGAGGTCCATTATCAGGAAACACTCGTTCTCATGCGTTAAACTCAAGTAGAAGAAAATGGAATGTTAACTTACAAAAAGCTACTATTTTAGTAGATGGTAAACCTACAAAAGTTAGAATTTCTGCTAAAGAGTTAAGAACATTAAGAAAAGCTGGATAGATAATAGATTAACAGTACAATATGTACTGTTTTTTTATTGCCCTTTTGTAAAAAAAGATTTCAATCCATATTGGACTGAAATCTTTTTATTTTTTAAATTGTTTTTTAAACGAATCAAAAATAGATTCTTTTTTATTTAACTTTTGTAATTGTTCATAAAGTGATTTTTCTTTGCTAGAAAGTTTTGTTGGAATCTTAACATCCACTTTAACCATTTGATCTCCATAGCCACTTCCTCTTAAATCCTTAACCCCTTTACCTTTTAAACGTAAAGTTGTTCCAGATTGAGTTCCTGCTGGAATTTTAACTTTTACATCACCTTGTACAGTTGGAACATCTACTTCGCATCCTAAAGTTGCATCAATTGAACTAATAGGAATTGTCACATAAATATTTCTACCTTCTCTTACAAAGTGTGTGTTATTTCTAACACGAATTTCTACAAACAAGTCACCGTTAGGTCCACCATTTGCACCTCTACCACCTTTACCAGCAACACGTAATTGTTGACCATCATTGATACCTGCAGGAATATCTAATTGAACAGTGACTGTTTTATTGATATATCCTTTACCATGACAATCTGGACATTTAACCTTAATTTCTTTACCAGTACCATTACAGTGTGGACAAGTTGTTTGCGTTACAAATGTACCAAATGGAGATTGTTGTTGTTTAGAAACTGTTCCTGTCCCATTACAATGAGAACATGTTTGTACATCGTTTGGTGTTTTTGCACCACTACCATGACAATGTGAACATTCTGCATCGTCAGTTACTTTAATATCTTTTTTAACACCGTTGATTGCATCCATGAAATCAATTTCTAGACGCATTAAATGATCATCACCACGACGTGGTCCATTTTGTCTTTGACGACGACTTCCCCCGCCTCCAAAGAATGATCCAAAAATATCTCCTAAATCGACATCTTCAAAACCGAATCCACCAAAGCCACCAGCTCCAGCACCACCTGCACCTTGTTCAAAAGCAGCATGTCCATAACGATCATACGCCGCTCTTTTATTATCATCAGATAAAACTTCATAAGCTTCTTGAACTTCTTTAAATTTTTCTTCAGCATCTGGTTCTTTACAGATATCGGGATGATATTGTTTTGCTTTTTTACGGTATGCACGTTTTATTTCATCAGCATTTGCTGTTTTTGAAATCCCTAAGACTTCATAAAAATCTCTTTTACTTGCCATAAAATCATCCTTTCTATAATACTTTTAAAAAACCAAGGAAGAACCTTGGTTTTTTAATTGATTAGTTCTTTTCTTCGAAATCAGCATCAACAACGTTGTCATCATTATTGTTTGATGTTGTTTGTCCAGCTCCACCATTAGGGTTAGCTTGTTGTTGTTGATAAGCATAAGATGCCATTTGTTGAGCCATTTGTTCTAATTCTGACATTTTAGCTTCAAGTGTAGCCATATCATTATTATCTAAAGCAGTTTTTAATTCAGTTTTTAATTGTTCTGCTTGTTGTTTTTGATTAGCATCAATCTTGTCACCTTGTTCAGCTAAAGCTTTATCAATTTCATTGATCATTTGTTCAGCTTTATTTCTTGTTTCGATATCTTTACGTTTCTTTTCATCTT
>JAUNWT010000097.1 GCA_030540195.1 Bacillota bacterium
CTTTATTCTTATGATTTTAATTACTTTGTTAGAAAGAAATATAAGTCTTTTAAAATAGAAAATATAGAATATGAAAGTTTACACAAAATAACACTTTATGATTCTTTTCATAAAGAATTATTTTCTATTGAAAATCAAGATGATTTTGCATTTACATTTGAAATATGTCAATTTACAAGACCTTATAAAAATAAAACAATTCTATATTTCTATCTCAATCAAAATATTTATCTTTATGATATAGAGGGACAACTAAAGAAAATAAAAATAGATAAAAAAATAAGTAATCTCTATATCTCTTTAAAAAATAATTATATCTTTATACGTGAAGATCAACTCAATCAATCTCTAACATATTTATATTCACTTTATTAAAAACACCGAATAAAAGTATGTTAAATAAGATTTTATATAAATAAACTTTATCATTTATTTTATGATATATAAGAAAGGGGGGGAGGGGAAACAATGAGTTATGATGTTTCTATAAAAATCACTTTTATCACAAAAGAGTTTGTTAATACAGAATTTATGAAAAGCTTATTAGACCAATTAAATTTAAGAAAGAATCTTACACAATGTAATTGGCGCGCTGAAAGATTTGCATCATCCCTTTCTAAAGAAGATAAAGAAGAAACAGAATGGATTTTAAATAATTCAAATTTATGGTATTGGTATTTATCCTTTTATTCATATAATGATGAACTCTATTTTAGAATGGAACAAACAAGAAATGTTATAGGTATTTCTTATATTCTTTTAAAATGTAAAAATGATGAACAAATCATAAATCATTGTTTAGATGTTTTAAAAGACATTTTTCAAGATCGTTATTTTATGATTCATGTAATAGATGAACAAATATATGAACAACAAATTCAAGCTTTTAAAGATTTAAATAATAAATGGCATAATCGTTTCCAAAAGATGAAAGCTGATTATAAATTAAGAGGAGATTCTTTTAGAATTTTTGATGAGTTAGGAATCAACGTGGGACTCAGTAGAAAAATGTATTTTGGTCGTTATATGTTTGAATATTTTGATAAGGAAAGACTCTTATCGTGTCCTTATGTTTATCATGCAGAAGAAACAAAGAATGGTATTGAAATTCAACTCTATGAAAATTTAATGCAGGAAAGAAATCTTTTCAATGAATGGAAAATTAGACATTATTATCAAATAAATAAGGCGGCAAAAGAAATTTCTTTGAAATTAAGCAAGGTTGAAGGAACTGAAAGTATTTATAGTATAGAAAGTCTTGTGCCATATAAACCAATATATTTTTATAATAATACTGTTCGTGAAGAACCAAGAAAAGGACCCAAAAATAAACATATCATTCCTGCAGATATTTTTTATAAAGAAATATTATTAAGTAAATATAAGAAAACATATTTTAGAAAGATGGATGAAGATTGTTTAGTAGATGCTTCTTCCTTAGGTTTGTTAGTGTATGCTGAAAATGAAGATGCCGATGTAAAAAGTATTTTTGAAACAGAAGCACTGATTGCGATTGGAATATTTGAAGATGATCCATATGAATTTGCGAAACAAAAGGAATATCAAATATCAAAAATCAATGAACATAAGTATTTACTAGAAAAAGAAGATGAAAAGATCATAGATAAACAATATTACTATGAAGATGAAGATCTTAAGTTTGTTATAAATCTAGAAGTACGAAAAGAAAAATTGAATGAAACCGAAATAAAAGAAGTTGTTTCGGAATTTGATAGAATGAATAAGAGTGTTAAAATAAGAAAAATGAAGTAATTCACTTTTTAAAAATCAGCTTATTAAAATTTAAATAAGCGTAGATGTATTTTATGAAACAGGAAAGAGAGGGCAAACAATGGGTTATGATGTAGCTATAAAAATCACCTTTATTACAAAAGAGTTTGTTAATACAGAATTTATGAAAAGCTTATTAGCTCAATTAAACTTAAGAGAAAATCTTATATGGAGCAATATTCGTTCCAAAAGATTCTCATCATTGCTTTCAAAAAATGCCAAAGAAGAAACAGAATGGGTTTTAAATAATGGCAATTTATGGTATTGGTATTTGTCATTTTTTTCCTTTAATGATGATCTTTATTTTAGAATGGAACAGACAAGAAATGTTATAGGTATTTCTTATATTCTTTTAAAATGTAAAAATGATGAACAAATCATAAATCATTGTTTAGATGTTTTAAAAGATCTTTTTCAAGATCGTTATTTTATGATACATGTAATAGATGAAGAAATATATGAACGACAAAAAAATGCTTTTGAAGTCATAACCAATAAATGGCTTAATCGTTTTCAAAAGATGAAAGCTGATTATAAATTAAGAGGGGACTCTTTTCGTATTTTTGATGAATTAGGAATCAATGTGGGACTCAGCAGAAAAATGTGTTTTGGTCGTTATATGTTTGAGTATTTTGATAAAGAAAGATTGTTATCATGTCCTTATGTTTACCACGCAGAAGAAACAAAAAATGGTATTGAAATTCAACTCTATGAAAATTTAATGCAGGAAAGGAAACTTTTTAAAGAATGGAAAATTAGACATTATTATCGAATAGATAAAGTTGCAAAAGAAATTTCTTTAAAATTAAGTCTGTTAGAGGGAGCGGATTGTCTTTACAGTATGGAAAGTTTTATACCTAATGAGCGAATTTATTTTTATAATAATTCAGTTCGAGAAGAACCAAGAAAAGGACCAAAAAATAAACATATTATTCCCGCAGATATTTTTTATAAAGAAATACTATTAAGTAAATATAAGAAAACACATTTTAGAAAGATGGATGAAGATTGTTTAGTAGACGCTTCTTTATTGGGATTGTTGATATATATTAAAGACGAAGAGTCAGATGTAAAAAGCATTTTTGAAACAGAAGCACTGATTGCGGTTGAACAATTTGAAGATGATCCATATGAATTTGCGAAACAAAAGGGTTATCAAATCTCAAAAATCAATGAACATAAGTATTTACTAGAAAAAGAAGATGAAAAGATCATAGATAAACAATATTACTATGAAGATGAAGATCTTAAGTTTGTTATAAATCTAGAAGTACGAAAAGAAAAATTGAATGAAACCGAAATAAAAGAAGTTGTTTCGGAATTTGATAGAATGAATAAGAGTGTTAAAATAAGAAAAATGAAATAGAGGTTTTTTATGGAAAAACAAGAATTTTATAAGTTTATAGGAAGATTAGTTATTTTTATACATGGACTATTTGTATTGCTTTGTTCAAAAGATATTATAAATCTTGTTATAGGAGTCATAGGTTCATTACTGATTTTTCTTTTGATACCTAAAATTGTTATTTTCTTTTTTAATAACTCTTTTTTTGATGTTAAAGATGATGCTTATCGATTTGAACATAGAGGAAGAAAAGTCATAGCGATTTTCTTTTCTTTATCTATTTTAGGATGTTTTAGTTATACAGAAATAAGTCAAATCTTTGATTTTATAATACATAATATTTATATAGATTTTGGGGATTCAATATCATATGCTTTATTTATGAGTGTAGGATTGTCACTTGTAAAATTTGTATGCCAAGATTGAATTGAGAAAAATAAGATTTATAAGAAATGAGGATAAAAGTATGTGCTACCAATTACTAACAGATAAGTTTTCTTTAAAAGAAATCAACAATTTTGAAAGTATTACATTAAGTGATACTTGCAAAAATAATAGTCAATATTTTGCTTTTCGTAAAGCCCATTCAACTATTATCTATGATTTAAAAAATAATACAAAAGGTGTAATTAAAACACATCGATATGATTTGTTTTGTGAAGATGTTGAAAATAAATGTGTTTATTTAATGCTTTACGAAGGGGCTACGACCCGTAAAGATTCAAGATCTATTTATAGATATGACATTGTGACAAATAAAGTAGAGCCTTATTATTGTTTTGATAAAGATGAACTTAACAAATTGTTAGAAAATAAGTTTTTAGACAGTGTTATAGAGTTAGGTATCCATAAAAATGATCTTCTTATTATTTTTCATACGACTCCGGGAATAGGATTAAATGGACAACTTCTCTTTTTTAATAAAGAAACAAAGAAAGCAAGACCTATGAAATGTCCAGATAACTATATGGTTTCAACAGGGGCAGCTGGGTGCACAAAGCCTTACATATTTATTGACAATCAAATGTTTATTGTATTAAGAAAGTTGGATACAAGAGAAAAGAGTATCTTTCGTTATGAAAATGAACAGTTTACTTTAATAGATACAGTAGAATGTAAAGAGTTGTTTATTTATGGTAAAGACCATTATATTGTTGCTTTTTCTGTTTATGATGAATCTCGAGATGATACAGGTATGTATAAAACGAATGGAGAAATTAGAGTATATAATTTAATAACACATGAAGTAAAAAAGAGAAGGATTAGTTATGAAATTCCTCATAAAAAGAAAATAAATCTTGCTAAAATAAATAACCACTATTATTTATTTTTTGGTGTCTTAGAATATTTTGATGCTTTCCAATTAGAAAAGACGATTTCAAAAATTTATATTTATGATATAGAAAAAGATATACTTATGCCTTTATTAAAAAATGTTTCTGATTGTTGGTTTGATGGAATCATTGATAATAATAAAATATGTTATAGAGAAAATAGAGATACAAAAACAAGGAGAAGAATGATTGAACATATTCTTGAAATAACAGAAAATAAAGGAGACTAGAATGGAAAAGATTATTCGTAAATTAGATGAAATAGATTTAAAAATATATTATAAAAAGCTCTTTTGGATTGTTATTGTAATTCATTTATTTGCTTGTTTATTTATTTCAGGAAATATTTTTTTCATACTTCTTGCAATGTTAGGATCATTGGTGGTAATCAAGATAGTAGAACTTTCTATTAGCTTTATCTTTACAATTCCATTTGTAACAGAAGGAGAAAGAAGAAAAATAAAAGAAGAAAATATATATTCTCTTAAAATGGAAATGTATAATAAATCAGTAAAAGTAAAATATACACAAGCAATTGTTTTTAGTACAGCGTTAATCTTTATTCCACTAAAAGATTTAGGAATGATTTATGATTATCTTATTAAAACTATATCATCTTGCTTAGCTATTGAGATGATATTTAATTCTATTTTTTTAGGTTTTGGTTTAGGTGGTTTAAGGGCAATTTGTTATAAGATGATAGAATAGGTGTTAGAAATGAATGAATTAGAAAGATGGTATCAAAGTTATAAAAATAATTTTCAAGATGTTTTAGAAGAAAATAAAAAGAAACTGGAAAAGCTCAAAGAATATGTTATAGATCATAGAGAATTATATACAGGTCCTTTTTTGATGAAAAAGATAAGACAAGGAACAAAATCTTATATTGAACAAAGTGAAATCTATGAAAAGGTCGTTGAAGGGATTTATAGTTGTCGTTTGGCAAGAAAAGATGGGCAAGATGTTTATGAATATGGTTTTAAACAAGATGATCGATGTTATTTAAGAAAAAAAGGAAATGTTGTTGATCGTTTATATCTCTATTTAGAAAATGAAATGTATGAAGTGGCTCTATTAAATAATGATTTGTTGGATCCTAAGATAAAAATACAAGGAGAATATGTATTTAATAAGGATCATTTTATAGAACATATTCATCGTTATTATGGTGTTTTAAATGATGAAAAGTATCAATGGATCAGTCCTTCTCTTGCTATTATTTATACAAATTTACACAAGTATCTTTTAATAAAAGATCAAAAGGAGATAAAGTTTATTTTTAGACAAGTCTTTTTAAAAGATAATGAAATACTTTATTCTTATTATCTTCAAAAAAATATTCATATTAAAAATACAGATAATGAAAAACAATTTTCTATAGATAATATCATGCTTTCTATTTCTAATGTTGTTGATGAAAAACAAAGAAAAACAGAATATTATTATCTTCAATTTTTAAATCAAAGTTATTTTGTATCTCTTGAATATACAAAAAGAGATACTCATTTTTCTTACAAAAAAGCAAAAGAAATCTATTATCAAAGTGTTTATGATTTTATAAGTAATAAAATAAAAGAATTAGATTTTAAAGTAAATTATGTAGGTATTCAATACCCTTGTTATGGAAATTCAATAGAACCTCTTTTAATAGGATTTGATGAAATCTATCAAGAAGATGTTGTTTCAATGAAAGAAAGTATTGATTTAGATTTTAAAGAAAATATTGAAATAGTACATATGCTCCATGACTATTTAATAGAACATAGCTATTTTAATGTTTTACCAACTCTTATGAAAAGATTAAAAAAAGATTTAGAAAAACATTTAAATATTGAAATTCTTTTATTTGAAATGGATGATTGATTATTTTTGAAATATTACATATTTATATAAGAAACAGGTGCTTTCAATAATTACCAAAGAAAAGGGAAACTGTTGCAGCAGTTTCTTAGCTAGTTTGAAATTAGGTGCTTTTTGTAAAAAACTACTATATATTTTTGAACTAATAATAAAATGAGTGTTTCTTGATATTAAATTAGCAAGTTAATCTTTAAATATCCACTTTTAAATTGTACAATAAATAAAAATCAATATGAGTATGAGGTGATTAACGTGATTTTTATGAGAAAATCAACTGATAATATAATTATATTAGAATATATTCTTAGAATAAAATTGTTGGGTCTATTTTGTGCAATATTCCTTATAGGATTTCCTTTTTTTGGGGTGTATTGTTTAGGGGGAAAAGCTTTGAATATTTGGCCGCTATTAGCAATGGCAGGTATAATGGGAATCTTTTGTTTTATTCATACATTTACGGAAAGTGTAATTATTGATAAAAACAAGAGAATAATTACACAACATAAATTTTATAAAACCAAAATAGTTCCTTATGATGAAATGTATAGCATGGCACTTACGGAAGATGAAAACACAGCATATGTTGAAGTATTTTCTAAAGACGATAAAAGACTTTTAAAAGTTAATATCTTAGGATTTACAAATACTGATGATTTTATTGATGTTGTTACTTATGATTGTGATTGTCATCTTAAATTTAAAGAATAATAAATACATAAAGACTATAATTTCTAAGTTATAGTTTTTATTTTGTAGTTTGAAATTTTAAATCATAATAATAAAAAGAGATGCAATAAGCATCCATAGAACAACTACTTAATATCTAAAGAAAAATTATTATTTTCTAAAGCTAAATCACTTGTTTTAGTGGAATGTAATATTGATAAATAGCTTATGGACAACAGATCCTATCTTAAATTTTATAGTCCAACTATTTCAGTGCACTTCAGTCATGTTTCCTGTTTTTTGGACTAAACGTCCATTGAAGAAGAAATAAGAAATGTTAAGATAATAGTAGAATATTTGTCTCAAAAACGTATCATTTTTTATGAATTTGAGACTTTTTTGAGACAAATATGAGACAAACTTGAGACAAAATAGAAGAAAAACTGTGATACAATTTACTTGTAACAAATCTAGATAAGTTACCTCAAATAAAAAGAAAGTAGGTAATAATAAATTGATAGTGACAAATAAATTAACACCTGATAGTGCTTGTCGTACTTTCTTTAGTGATGATATTCATTTTGCTGCTTTTTCTAATGCTGTTTTATTTGATGGAAAACAAGTTATTCATCCAGAAAGACTTGTTCGTTATGAAAATGATACCTCACTTATCATTGATGATACAAAAAGTGTAGAAGATAAAAAAAGAAGAAGGGACATTGTCGTCAAAACAGATGTTGATGGGATCTATTGTCTTTTTGGTATTGAGCATCAAAGTACAATTGATCAAGAAATGGTGATTCGCTGTGGCAACTATGAAATGGTAGAGTATTTAAAGCAGTTAAAAAACAAAAAACTCAAAAGACTCGTTCCTCAAATTATGATTGTTTTTTATACAGGAGATAAAAAATGGAATGCACCTGTAAAACTAAGTGATTATTTAGATGTTCCAGAAGAATTAAAAGCATATATAAATGAATGGAAATTTATCTTTATTGATGTCAAAGAAATCGATACGAGTAAGATCAAAGATAAACAAACACGATATTTTATAGAAGCAATTCAAGCGATGTATAAAGGAAATTATGAAGAATTACATCGAAGAATAAAGATGAATAGAAATAACTTTATTTATGCAGCGATTATTACAGGAAGTTTAGATTTAATAAAAGACTTACCAGAAGGAGATGAAATCGATATGTGTGAAGG
>JAUNWT010000098.1 GCA_030540195.1 Bacillota bacterium
CACGGCGAAGATAGTACTACGGTGCGAAAATAGCTCGTTGCCAGTTCTTTTTTTACTTACACTAAAACCACCTGACTCTCTTGTCGGGTGGTTTTTTAGATGCACTATTTATATCTTAATTGAATGGTAAATATACTATGCAATAAAAAAGACCTCTTGATGAGGTCTTTACTATTACATTTTTACAGTAGATTTAACTAATTCGATAACTTCTTCTGAAGTAGCACAATCTAATGCTTTTTCAACTAATGCTTCCATATCAGCTTTTGAAACGCTCTTAATTAATTTTCTTTGAGCTAAGATTGAAGTTGCTGACATTGAGAATTCATCTAATCCTAAACCAAGTAATAATGGAGCAGCAATAGCTTCACCAGCCATTTCTCCACACATACCAGCCCATTTACCTTCAGCATGTGCTGAATCGATAACATGTTTTAATAAATTTAAGATTGATGGGTTGAATGGTTGATATAAGTAACTTACACCAGAAGACATTCTGTCTGCAGCAAATGTATATTGTACTAAGTCGTTTGTTCCTACTGAGAAGAAATCAACTTCTTTTGCAAATTTATGAGCTAATACAGCAGCTGCAGGAATTTCAATCATGATACCAACTTGTAAAGTATCACTTACTTTAACACCTTCAGCAACTAATTTTTCTTTTTCTTCCATTAAGATTCTTTTAGCTTTACGGAATTCTTGTAAAGTAGCAATCATAGGGAACATAATTCTTAAATCACCATAAACTGATGCTCTAAGTAAAGCTCTTAATTGAGTTCTGAAGATATCTTCTCTTTGGAAACATAAACGAATAGCACGAACACCTAAGAATGGATTCATTTCTTTTGGTAAATCAATTGCTTCGATTTCTTTATCTCCACCGATATCTAATGTTCTTACAACAACAGGTTTACCTTCCATACCTTCAAGTACTTCTTTATAAACTTCAAATTGTTGTTCTTCAGTTGGTAATTCAGCTGATTCCATATATAAGAATTCAGTTCTGAATAATCCAACACCTTCACCACCGTTTTCTTTAACACCAACTAAGTCTTTAGCTGAACCAATATTAGCAACTAATTCAACTTGATGTCCATCAGTAGTTACAGTTTTTTCATTTACTAATTTCTTTAATTCTTCTTTGTAAGCAACATATTCTGCACGTTTTGTTTCATATTCTTTAACTGTTGCTTCATCAGGATTGATCATAACTGTTCCTTCAATACCATCAAGAACAATTAAATCTCCATCTTTAACTTCTTCAGTAATTGTTTTACAAGCAACAACTGCAGGAATTTCTAAAGAACGAGCCATGATAGCTGAGTGAGAAGTTCTACCACCAATGTTAGTAGCGAATCCTCTAACTAAGTTTTTATTTAATTGAGCAGTGTCAGAAGGAGTTAAATCATCAGCGATAATAACAACTTCTTCATCGATTAATGCTGGGTTTGGTAATGGTTTACCAAGTAAGTTAGCTAATAAACGACGAGAAACGTCTTTAATATCAGCAGCTCTTTCTCTAAAATAATCATCATCCATCATTTCAAACATTGCAATGAAACTATTTGCAACTGCATCTAAAGCAGCTTCAGCACATAATTTTTCATTATTAATTTTGTCTAAAACTTGTGTTTTTAATTCTGGATCTTGAAGTACTAATGCATGAGCATCGAATACAGCAGCTTCTTCAGCAGATAAGTTTTTAGAAGCTGCTTCTTTAATAGCTTCTAATTGCTTAGCTGTTTCAGCCATACAATCTTCAAATTTTTTGATTTCAGCTGCAACATCTTCTACTGTATTTTGTGTTACAGTTAAATCTGGCATAACTAGTTTGTATGCTTTAGCAATCGCAATACCACTAGAAGCCCCAATACCTTTAATCATAGTATTAAACACCTCCATATTTACATTCCAATTCTAACCTATTTTTATTGAAAAATAAAGATATTTTCATTGTACGAAACGACTTTTTAAGAAAAAAAAGAAGTATTTATTGAATTGTTTGTCTAGACATGTTAAGATGTTGTTGAGGAGGAGTTTGCAATGAAAGTTATTATTGTTAAAAATTATGAAGAAGCAAGCCAAGAAGCAGCAAAAATTTTTATTAATCAAGTAAAGGAAAATCCACAAAGTATTTTAGGTCTCGCAACAGGATCAACACCTGTAAGAATGTATGAATTATTAAGAGAAGATCATGAAAAAAATCATACATCATATAAAGATGTAAAATCATATAATTTAGATGAATATTTTGGATTAGATGCAAGTCATCCACAAAGTTATCATTATTTTATGTATAAAAACTTATTCAATGGTATTGATATTAAAGATGAAAATGTCCATGTTCCATGTGGACAAGGAAATATTCAAGAAAACTGTGATGAATACAATAAAATGTTAGCTGAAAATCCAGTTGACATTCAATTATTAGGAATTGGATCAAATGGACATATTGGATTTAATGAACCAGGTACTGATTTTAATTCAAGAACTCATTATGTTGATTTAAAAGAAAGTACAATTCAAGATAATGCAAGATTATTCTTTGATGGTGATGTTAATGCCGTACCAAAACAAGCGATTTCTATGGGAATTCAAAATATCATGGAAGCTAAAAAAGTATTATTAATTGCTTGTGGTAAAAATAAAGAAAATGCTGTTAAAGGTATGATTGAAGGACCTGTGACTCCAGAATTACCAGCAAGTGTTTTACAAAATCATAAAGATGTAACTGTTATTATTGATGAAGCAGCAGCTGGATTATTAGAAAAAAAATATTAAAATCTTGAGGGAACGAAAGTTCCCTTTTTTTGTTTGGTTGAAATTTTCATAATTAAACGGTAATATATTATTATTAATAAGAAGGTGTGATTATGAAAAAACGGACAATAAAAGATCTTTTTAATATACCTAATTGTTTGTGCTATTTTAGAATCATTTTGATTCCAATTTTTTTACATCGTTATTTTCTGGCAAGTTGTAAAGAAGATTATTATTTATGCGCATTCATTTTAATTCTTTCAGGACTTTCTGATTTTTTAGATGGTTATATTGCAAGACATTACCATATGATTACAGATTTTGGAAAAGTTATTGATCCTATTGCGGATAAACTAACCCAATTTACGGTTGCTGTTGTTTTAGTTTATACTTATTCTTGGATGTGGCTCCTTTTGGGAATTATTGTTTTAAAAGATGGAATGCTTGCTTTAGGTGGTCTTTATCTTTATGAAAAAGGGGCACAAGTCAAAGGTGCATCTTGGTGGGGGAAAATTTCAACAGCTATCTTTGATGTTGTTGCGATTATTTTAGTAGGAATCCATATACCAGATTCACCAATTTCAACAATTATGATTATTGTTTGTATTATTTTAATGGGTTTATCTCTTATTTTATATGCTAAACAACTTATTCAAATGTATTGGGAGTATTGTAAAAATGAATAAAAGACAAATTAAGCTCAGTTGTTATTTAGATCAAATTAATATCGAAATAATAGAAGTAGAAATGGTTTTAAATCAATTAAACCGATTAAAAAATCAAATGAATATTTCAAATCATATTGTTGAAAGAGATTTATTAAAAACGAAGTGTCAATTAGAACTTGCTCTTGCTTCACTTTGTATCCTACTTAGAAAAATGTGTGAAAACCAATTTATTACCCTAAATCAAGAAAGAAGAAAAGATATTAATAGTATTATTCATTCTAACCGTTTTGATTTTTTTGAAGATGATAAAGTGTATGTTTATTCACAAAAAGGACAAGAAGAAGTGAATATTAATCAATTATTAGATTATGCAAAAAAGATATTTAAAGAAGTCGTATGATTTTTTTGGACATCTTTTTTATTTTTAGTTCGTTAAAATAGATGTGGTGAGGAATATGAACTTCAAAAAAAATGCAGGAATTGTTTTAATTATTCTTGGAATTATTTTAACTTTAGATCGAACAAATGAATTTAAAGGAATTGTTTCTACAATAGTCTATTATTTACAAGAATATTGGCCTTTACTGATTACAATTTGTGGTGTTTCTTTACTAACAACACCCCAAAAAACAAAAAAGAAATGAAATAAAAAAATACTGATTTTATATAGTTAAATGAATTGAAACACGATAACAAAAATGATAATATGTATAACGTATTAATGGAGGAAACAAAAAAATGAAAAAAAGACCGATCGTATTATGTATTATGGATGGTTATGGTATTTCTGAAAGCATCAATGGTAATGCTGTAAGACTTGCTAATACACCTAACTTAGATGATTTAATGGCAATGTATCCAAACACAACTATTTCAGCTAGTGGTATGCCAGTAGGTTTACCTGATGGACAAATGGGAAATAGTGAAGTTGGACATTTAAATATTGGTGCAGGAAGAACTGTTTATCAATCATTAACTTTAATTAATAAAGCTTTAAATGAAAAAACTTTCTTCGAAAATGAAAAATTCTTAAAAGCAATTCAACATGCTAAAGATAATGGTTCTAAATTACATATTTGGGGATTATTATCAAATGGTGGTGTTCACTCATCAAATGAACATATTTATGGTTTATTAGAATTAGCTAAACAACAAGGTTTAGATAAAGTATATGTACATGCTTTCTTAGACGGAAGAGATGTCGCTCCTGATAGTGGTGTTGATTTCGTAAAAGAATTACAAGAAAAAATTGAAGAAATCGGTGTTGGACAAATTGCATCAATTTCTGGTAGATATTATGCAATGGACAGAGATAAAAGATTTGATCGTGTTAAATTAGCTTATGATGCTATCGTATGTCAAGAAGGTGAATCTTTCGAATGTCCAGTTCAATATGTAAAAGATTCTTATGCTAAAGATGTTTTAGATGAATTCGTTATTCCTGGCTACAACAAAAATGTTGAAGGAACAATTGATGATGGAGATTCAGTAATCTTCGCTAACTTCAGACCAGATAGAGCTATTCAATTAGCTACAGTAATCACAAATCCTACATTCTATGAAGGATATGTACCTGAAAAACAAGTTAAAGATTTAGAATTCGTATGTATGATGAAATATGCAGACAGCGTTAAAGGAGAAATCGCATTTGTTTCACCTGAACTTACAAATACATTAGGTGATTATTTATCAGCTCAAGGTTTAAAACAATTACGTATTGCTGAAACTGAAAAATATGCTCATGTAACTTTCTTCTTTGACGGTGGTGTTGATAAAGAAATCGAAGGAGCTACTCGTGTGTTAGTTAATTCACCAAAAGTTGCTACTTATGATTTACAACCAGAAATGTCAGCTTATGAAGTAAAAGATAAATTAATTGCTGAATTAGATAAAGATATTCATGATGTTGTAATTGTTAACTTCGCAAACTGTGACATGGTAGGACATACTGGTGTCATTCCTGCAGCTATCAAAGCTGTAAGCGTTGTTGATGATTGTATCGGTGAAGTATATGAAAAAGTTCTTGAATTAGGTGGAACTATGTTAATTACTGCTGATCATGGTAACGCTGAAGAAGAATTAGATGCAGATGGAAATCCATTTACTGCACATACAACAAATGTTGTACCTTTAATCGTTACTAATTCTCATGTAGGATTAAAAGAAGGCGGAAAATTAGGAGATTTAGCTCCAACAATGTTACAATTATTAGGTCTTCCAATTCCTGAAGAAATGGATGGAGAATCTTTATTAAAATAATCAAGAAGTTCATACTGATTTCATTTTTAATAAGTATAGTAAGTGGGTGTAGTCATACTACATCCACTCATACTATACAAAAGGATTTATCAAAAGATCAAATCATTGATGTGAACTATGAAACTGTTTTAAAGAAATTAAAACAAAAAGAGGATTTTGTTTTATATATAGGAAGACCTGATTGTAAAGATTGTCAAGAATTTAAACCGTATCTAAACAAATATTTAAAGAAAAATAAAGGCGTTTATCTTTATTATTTAAATATTAAAGAAGTAAGAGAAAAAGCATATGCACAGAATGCTTCAAAAGAAGACCAAAAGGCCTATAAACAAATGCGAAAGAAACTTGATTTTTCATGGACACCTACTTTAAAACTTAGTATTGATGGAAAGTTTGTTGATCAATATACTTTTTTAGATGAAGAATACTACACTCTCTCTAAAGAAAAACAAAAAGAAAAGAAACAGGACTATATTGATGAACTTTCAAATTGGCTCAATCAAATCTATCAAGATAATTAGAAAGGATTGATTATAGATGAAAAAATGTACAAAATGTCATAAAAATATACCAAGTGATGCAAAAGTGTGTCCTTATTGTGGAACTCCACAACCAGGTTATCAACCAATGAAGCGTACACCAAAAAGAAAAAATGCATTCTTATATTATATACTTATTGCTGCATTGTTATTCTTTCCAATGGGGATTTCTTATTTCTTTGCGTTTAATACACTTTCAAATACAGAAACATCAGCAACAAAAACAACGTTAAAAACATATCAAGAGGCTAAAAATGAAACTTTTGTTTATGAATATGATTCATTAGCTGATTTTTCAAAGAATGTTAAGGGAAGTAAAAACTATGTTAATAAAATAAAACAAGTGGAAACTTCTTTAGATGAAATTGTTGGAAGTAAAAATATTAAAAAGAATTATACTTTTCAAATTACGGATAATTC
This sequence comes from Bacillota bacterium, assembly GCA_030540195.1. GTDB lineage: Bacteria > Bacillota_I > Bacilli_A > Erysipelotrichales > Coprobacillaceae > Faecalibacillus. Next base: position 6,647 of record JAUNWT010000098.1, read on the forward strand.
TAATGTTTATGTAGATGCAAGCTATATCATCTCTTTAGATAAACAAAATAAAATGAATATTTCTTATCAGTATGATTTATCAAAGGATAGCAATCTTACTTATAATTATTATTTAAAAGAAATAAATAAACTTGAGGATGCAATACAGATATTACAAGATAATGAAGAAAAAATTCAAAACATTCTTTATGTATTCAATGGTAAAGATAATCATGAATTAATTTCTAAAACAATAGATGAATTTAAAACAAAAGAAAATGAATTTACAACAGGAACATTATCTCATTATGGACAAGGAATTCATAATAATAATGGGAATGATAAATCTTCGATAAGAGTTTTTAAATCAGAAGAAAAATATCGTGTACAATTTTCATATGATTCAAAATTAAAAATGAAAAATTTTTTATAAAGCCAAGAAATTGGCTTTTTCTTTTTAAATAAAACAAGTATAATAGGGACAATAATAGAAAAGTAGGTGAATCGATGAAAAAAATTGCTGTTTTGACTTCAAGGGGAGATGCACCAGGAATGAATGGCGCAATACGTGCAATTGTACGTGTTGGTATTAAAAGAGGATTTGAAGTTTATGGTGTTTATGAAGGATATAAAGGTTTAGTTGAAGGAAAAATAAAAAAATTAGGATACAGTGATGTTTCTGAAATATTATCTAAAGGGGGAACAATTTTAGAATCATCACGTTTGAAAGAGTTTGTAGATGAAAAAGTTCAAGATCTTGCTGTTGAACAACTCAAAAAAAGAGGAATAGAAGGATTGGTTGTTATTGGTGGAGATGGTAGTTATAGAGGAGCAATGGCATTAGCTAAAAAAGGAATCTATTGTATTGCGTTACCAGGGACAATCGATAATGATATTCATGGAACAGATGAAACAATAGGTTTTCATACAGCACTTTATAATATTATAGATGCCGTTAATAAACTAAGAGATACATCGAGTTCACATCATCGTTGTTTTGTGATTGAGGTTATGGGCAATCATGCAGATAATCTTGCTATTAATTCTGCAATTGCTTGTGGAAGTGAAATCGTTATTACAGATAAAACAGGTTTTGATGAAACAAAAGTAATTGAAGAATTAAAAAAATGTGAAGAAGTTTATCATAAAAAGCATGCTATTATTATTGTTAGTGAGAATATATTAGATGTAGAAAAGCTTGCAAATCGTATAAGCAAAGAGACGGGCTATTCAGGCAGATCGATTGTTTTAGGGCATATTCAAAGAGGCGGATCTCCTGTACCTAAAGATCGTATTTTAGCTTCTACGATGGCTGAAGAAGCAATTTGTTTATTAAAACAAGAAAAAAGTGGTTTATGTGTCTGTATGAAAAATAATAAAATTGTTTCTAAAAATATTGAAGATGCACTTATTGAAAAAAATGAAAATCATGATCGGCTTTATCAATTGTTTTTTGATTTAGCATAAGGAGCTAACTATATAAAATTCAAGTGATTTTATGAAAAAGTTTGAAAATAT